>NZ_OZ271837.1:300000-600000 GCF_965601775.1 Flagellimonas sp. | reverse complement strand
AATGGGGTTTGTAAATTCCCTTTTTGATGTGATCAAACGCGAAAATCCGGACCATTTGGCTGTTGCTTTTGATAAGGGAGGAAGTGTGGAGAGAACTGAGCTCTTCGAAGAATACAAGGCCAATAGAGACGAAACACCTGAAGCCATTAAAATTGCGGTTCCTTACATTCAGTCCATCTTGAATGCCCTCAAAATTCCGGTTGTTGAATTGGAGGGTTATGAGGCGGATGACCTTATCGGAACACTAGCGAAGCAAGCCGAAAAAGAAGGGTACAAAACCTTTATGGTTACCCCGGATAAGGATTTTGGTCAATTGGTCTCTGAAAACATTTTTATGTACCGCCCTGCTAGAATGGGCAATGGCATTGAAATATGGGGTATCCCGGAGGTACAAAAACGCTTCGGTGTGGAAAGACCGGAACAGGTTATCGATTACTTGGGAATGATGGGTGATGCCAGTGATAATATTCCGGGGCTTCCCGGGGTTGGTGATAAGACCGCCAAGAAATTTCTTGCAGATTTTGGTTCAATGGAGGGGCTACTGGCCAACACTGACCAGCTCAAAGGTAAAATGAAGGAGAAAGTGGAAGACAACGCTGAGTTGGGTCGTCTTTCACGAAAACTGGCTGAAATCAAAACGGATTGCGATGTAACCTTTGATGCGAAGGACTTTGAAATGTGTCCTCCAGACAGTGAAAAAGTGCAGGAGATTTTTGAAGAATTAGAGTTCCGAAGACTCAAAGAACAGTTTATCAAAATATTTTCAGGTGAGGCAGATTCAGGAGCTCAAGTAAGCAGCACGGAAACTGCAAAACAAGAAGCAAAAGTTGCAGGCAGTGGACAATTCACCTTATTTGGAGGGGACCCTGCTGAAGCTGCAGCAACCATAAAAGATGTCAATAGCAGAAAAACGGTCAAGGATGTATCTCATTTCTACCAGACAATAGAAAATGGACTTGGTTTGACCCTCTTTTTGGAAAAATTGATGACTCAAACATCCGTCTGTTTCGATACGGAAACCACTTCCATAAACCCATTGGAGGCTGAGTTGGTCGGAATCGCTTTCAGCTGGGAAGCTGGAAAAGGGTTTTATGTTCCTGTTCCTGAGGACCGGGAAACCGCACAGTCGGTAGTTGAAACGCTGCGTCCATTTTTTGAATCCGAAAACATCGAAAAGGTGGGACAAAATTTAAAGTATGACATCAAAGTGATGCAGAACTATGACGTACAGGTAAAAGGACAGTTATTCGACACCATGTTGGCACATTATCTCATCAATCCAGATATGCGGCACAATATGGACGTACTTTCGGAAACTTACCTCAACTACACTCCCATTTCTATTACCGAACTCATTGGAAAAAAAGGAAAAAACCAGTTGAGCATGAGACAGGTTTCTTTGGAAAGGCAAACCGAATATGCCACCGAAGATGCGGATATTACGTATCAATTGGCCCAACATTTTAGACCGGAACTTTCAGCAGCGAAAACAGATACGCTTTTCAAAGAAATTGAAGTGCCTTTGCTTCGGGTATTAGCGGATATGGAAAGTGAGGGCATCAATTTGGATGAAGCTTACCTTAATGGCTTGTCTACCGAATTGGATACTGACATAAAAAATTTGGAAAGTAAAATCTACGAGCAAGCCGGTGAGCACTTCAATATTGCTTCTCCAAAGCAATTAGGTGAAATCCTTTTTGGGAAAATGAAATTAGTGGACAAGCCCAAAAAAACAAAAACAGGTCAGTTTTCCACTTCAGAAGAGGTTTTGTCCTACTTGGCGAAAGACCATGAGATTATCCAAAATGTCTTGGATTTTAGGGGACTCTCTAAATTGAAAAGTACGTATGTGGATGCACTACCTAATGAAGTACAAAAGCATAGTGGGCGTGTTCATACCGATTATATGCAAACAGTTGCCGCAACTGGTAGACTTAGTAGTAACAATCCCAATCTTCAAAACATTCCCATTAGAACCGAACGTGGTCGTCAAGTGCGAAAAGCTTTTGTTCCCCGAGATGAAAATTATGTTTTACTAGCTGCAGATTACTCTCAGATTGAATTACGAATCATTGCTGCCTTAAGTGAAGAAGATACCATGATTTCCGCCTTTAAAAATGGGGAGGACATCCACGCTTCAACGGCTTCTCGGGTTTTTAGTGTACCCATCGAAGAGGTAACCCGTGAACAGCGTAGCAATGCCAAAACAGTCAATTTCGGAATCATTTATGGAGTTTCGGCCTTTGGATTGAGCAATCAAACCGATTTAAGTCGTTCCGAAGCCAAGGAACTTATTGATACCTATTATAAGACCTATCCCAAATTGCGTAATTACATGAGCGAGCAGGTAGACTTTGCGCGGGACAATGGTTACGTACAAACGGTTTTGGGCAGACGACGCTATTTAAAGGATATCAATGCTGGGAATCAGGTAGTTCGTGGAGCGGCGGAGCGGAATGCGGTCAACGCCCCTATCCAAGGTAGTGCCGCGGATATCATCAAGATAGCTATGATCAATATCCATAAGAAACTTTCCGAAGGAAACTACAAAACCAAAATGTTGCTTCAAGTGCATGATGAATTGGTTTTTGATTGCTACAAACCGGAACTGGAAGAAATGAAGACCCTAATCAAGACCGAAATGGAAAACGCCTACACCATGGCCGTGCCTTTGGATGTGGAAGTAGGCATCGGAGAGAATTGGCTTGAGGCGCATTAAAATCCACTCTTATGAAAATTCATCAATCAATTCCATTTTTAATCATCATTTGCCTGTTGGGCTGTGAACCCAAAAGTTCCGTTGACCGGGATGCACTTCTAACATCCATAGAAACATTCAACACAGCGTTTTCGGAGGGTGATTTGGCCGTTTTGGATTCCATGACCACTTCAAATTACTTGCACACCAATAGCAGTTCCCCAGTTATCGGAAAAACAGATTGGTTCGGTTACTTGGAAAAAAGGAACAAACGTCTTGAATCGGGAGAAATTGAAGTTTTGGATTATGCATTGGATGAAACCAAGATTGAGTACCATGAAAATTCTGCCATAGTTACTGGAAAGGTTACAGTGGTGACGAAAGACAGTTTGGGAACCAAACAAAACCAATATCGAATTACCAATCTTTGGGTTTATGAAAACGGCACTTGGAAAAGAGCTGGTTTTCATGATGGCAAAATCAAATAAAAAAGGCGCTCGATGAGCGCCTTTTCTTTTTTATTGGGTTTTACTTACCAGCCGAAAGCCAATTTTAATCTTGGTTTTCTAGCCTTTTTAACTTCTCTTTTAGTTTCACTTCTTTCAGAAGCCCTCTTGGCATCTGCTTCAAAGTGGGCAAACATGTCCATAGAAAACGGATAGGCTTGCCAAACCGTAGGATAATGTTTCAACTTTTTCATGCTTCTGTTTTGTTTTAAGACAAATGAGTCGCAAAATTCCCCCAATGCTTACCACACCAAAACAACAATATTACCCTATTTCTATGCTAAATTACCCCAAAAGGTCCATTTTAGGATTTTCTTCAGATAAAATGACACAGGAGAGCAGATAAAATAGCTTATTTGGAAGTATAATTTTCTCCGATTTGGTCCAAAACCTTTAAAAAGGTTTCAAATTCAACCACATCCAGATTTGCTATGGCCTGTTTTCGAAGGTTAACCGCATAAGGAAGCACCAAATTGATGATTTCCCTACCCTTTTGCGTAAGTTCCAGTTTGAAACGTTTTTGGTCACCTTCAAATCGGGTCTTGGTAATCCAATCCTTTCCTTCCAATCGGCCTATAATTCGAGAGGTTGTAGCGCGATTGCGAAAGTTGGTACGTACAATTTCCCTTTGCGATGCCTCATCCCCCAATTCATATATCCGATGCAGAACAACCCACTGCTCAATGGTCATATCCACACCCAAATCTTCAAAGGTTCTTAGATATGCATCTTGAACTTTCCGTAGTACTAAATCCAAGTGTAATCCTATTCCTGATATTTTATCTATTTGATTAAGCATTTTAACTTGAATTTTACTTACGAATATACTGTAGTAATGCAAAAATATGTATTTTTGTTGCACTAACAACAATAATTATATCACAACAATAAAACGCACACTATGGAAACTTCTACAATTCCAAAAATTCATGATGAGGCTAAAGACTTCATGCCTATCAACGGTACAGATTACATAGAACTTTATGTGGGTAATTCCAAACAAGCCGCCCATTTCTATAAAACCGCATTTGGTTTTCAGTCCTATGCCTACGCTGGGCTTGAAACGGGGCTAAAAGACCGGGAAAGTTATGTGGTAATTCAGGATAAAATTCGCTTGATTCTTACCTCCCCTCTCAAGAGTGGTACTGAAATTGGACAACATATTGACAACCATGGTGATGGTGTTAAGGTGGTTGCCTTGTGGGTAGATGATGCTACCTATGCGTATGAAACGGCCATTGCTCGGGGAGCAAAATCATACATGGAGCCCGTGACCGAAGAGGACAAAGATGGTAAAGTAGTCCGTGCTGGTATTTATACTTATGGGGAAACAGTTCACATTTTTGTGGAGCGAAAAGATTACCATGGCACGTTCCTTCCTGGTTTTGTGAAGTGGGAGACCCCGTATTACAACCCAAAACCTGTTGGCTTAAAATTTGTAGACCACATGGTAGGCAATGTTGGGTGGAACAAAATGAACCATTGGGTTGAATTCTATGAGAAAGTCATGGGCTTTGTGAATATCCTTTCATTTGATGACAACGATATTTCCACAGAATACACAGCCTTGATGAGTAAGGTGATGAGCAACGGTAACGGACGTATCAAATTTCCAATCAACGAACCTGCCGAAGGCAAAAAGAAATCCCAAGTGGAAGAGTATTTGGATTTCTACGAAGGAGAAGGTGTGCAGCACATTGCCGTGGCTACCGATGATATTATTACCACTGTAAAGGATTTAAGAAGTCGCGGAGTTGAATTCCTACGCGTACCTGATACCTATTATGAAGCGGTAACCGATAGGGTAGGTAAAATTGATGAGGATATTGCTCCATTGAAAGAGCTTGGAATTTTGGTAGATCGCGATGATGAAGGCTATCTTTTACAAATTTTTACCCGTCCGGTGGAGCCAAGACCGACCATGTTCTTTGAAATCATTCAAAGAAAGGGGGCACAATCCTTTGGAAAAGGTAACTTTAAGGCATTGTTCGAAGCAATTGAACGCGAACAAGAGCTTCGAGGTACTTTACATTAATAATATTAGAGTGTTGAGTTCAGAGTTATAAATTTTATTCTGCACTCATAACTGAATAACTTGAAAAGAAATGCCTATTTATCATAAACTCGGAAAAATTCCGCAGAAGCGACATACCCAATTTGAAAAACCGGATGGCAGTTTATATTACGAGCAATTGTTCGGCACCATTGGTTTTGATGGGATGTCATCCCTTTTATATCACATCCACCGCCCTACTCAAGTCAAAGAAGTAGGGCAACCATTGGATGTTAGTCCAAAAATTGCGGTGGAAAAGAACATCACGTCCAGAAAGCTTATCGGTTTTGATGTGCAACCCAAGGACGATTTTCTAGAAGCGCGTGAACCGCTTTTAGTAAACAGTGATGTACACGTAGGTTTGGCGGCTCCGAAGAAATCATTGACCTCTTACTTTTATAAGAATGCGGATGCTGATGAAATGCTTTTTATCCATAAAGGCACAGGAACTTTAAAGACCTTTTTGGGTGATATTCCATTTGAATACGGAGACTACCTCATCATTCCAAGAGGTATGATTTATCAAATAGAATTTGATACCGAGGACAACCGGATTTTATATGCAGAATCGTTCCACCCCATTTATACGCCAAAACGTTATAGAAATTGGTTTGGGCAATTGTTGGAACATTCTCCATTCTGTGAACGAGACTATAAACTACCGCAGAATTTGGTGAGTCATGACGAAACCGGAGAGTTTCTAATGAAAATCAAAAAACAGGGCATGTTGCACAGTTTGGTATATGCAACACATCCTTTTGATGTTGTTGGATGGGACGGTTACAATTTCCCGTATGGTTTTTCAATTCATAATTTTGAACCTATTACAGGTCGAGTGCACCAACCACCTCCGGTGCATCAGACTTTTGAAACCGGGGCGTTTGTGATTTGTTCGTTCTGCCCTCGTTTATACGATTACCATCCGAAAGCAATACCAGCACCTTACAATCACTCTAACATTGATTCTGATGAAGTGTTGTATTATGTTGATGGCGATTTTATGAGTAGAAAAGGTATTGGGCCCGGTTATATTTCCTTGCATCCGGCTGGAATTCCACACGGCCCGCATCCAGGCACCTATGAGGGAAGTATTGGCAAAAAGGGTACAGAAGAATTAGCCGTTATGATTGATACTTTTAAACCGTTACAGGTTACAGAGAATGCTCTAAAAATAGATGATGGCCAATATTATCAATCTTGGATTGAATAAAAAGCCTAAAAAAAACCACTGTCTTTTCGAACGCTAGAGAGAAATCTCAATGTTAGATTTCTCAATCGCCTTGCTCATTTCGAAATGACAAAAACAACATGAATTAATGATTATAAACATACCTGAAAACTCAGATTTTTCTATCCACAATCTTCCATTTGGAATTTTTTCAACACAAGATAGAAGTCCTAGGGCCGGCGTTGCCGTTGGAGAGCATATTCTAGACCTTGCAGCAGTAGCAGAATTGGATGTTTTTGATTTCAATACTGCCGTTTTTGAAAAGGACGTCTTAAACGATTTTATTTCCTTGGGAAAAGAAATCACTTCCAAAGTCCGAAAAGACATTCAATATTGGTTAAAGGATGATGAATCTGTTTTGGCTGGAAAACCTGAGCTTTTTGTAGCACAAACGGAAGCTCAAATGCATATGCCGGTCTATGTTGGCGATTATACGGATTTTTATTCCAGTATCGAGCATGCAACCAATGTGGGGAAAATGTTCCGCGATCCAGCAAATGCGCTATTACCCAATTGGAAGCACATTCCAGTAGGATATCATGGTAGAGCCAGTTCCATTGTAGTGAGTGGAGAGCCCATTCATCGTCCCAAAGGACAAACCCTTCCCAAAGATGCCAGTGCTCCGGTTTTTGGTCCTTCACAACGCTTGGATTTTGAACTGGAAATGGGATTTGTTTGTGGAAAAAATACCGAAATGGGGGAATCCGTTTCCACATCGGAGGCAGAAGACTATATATTCGGGTTGGTCCTATTCAATGACTGGTCTGCACGTGATATTCAGAAATGGGAATATGTCCCCTTGGGTCCTTTCTTGGCTAAGAACTTTGCTTCTTCCATTTCTCCTTGGATTGTCACTTTGGAAGCACTGGAACCTTTCCGTGTATCCGGACCAGAACAAGAACCCAAGGTACTGCCCTATTTGGAATATCGCGGAGACAAAAACTACGATATCAACTTAGAAGTAGGGATTACTCCAGAAAATAGTGAAGAAACAATTATTTGTAAAAGCAATTTCCAATACATGTACTGGAACATGGCGCAACAACTAGCTCATCACACGGTAAATGGATGTAATATTAATGTGGGTGACATGATGGCTTCGGGAACCATCTCTGGTAAAAGTGAAGATTCCTATGGTTCCATGCTCGAATTGGCATGGATGGGGACCAAACCCCTTCAAATGAAGGATGGTTCAGAGCGAAAGTTCATTAATGACGGAGATACAGTAACCATGCGGGGTTATGCGCAAAAAGACGATATTCGCGTTGGTTTTGGTGAGGTTTCATCGAAAGTTTTGCCTGCGAAATAAAATCAAGCCATTTTGAAATGTCACATTGAGCGTAGTCGAAAAGGCATTTCAAATTTTTATCATATCTCGACTGCGCTCGATATGACGCAATAATTATGACAAAAACCATAGATCCATCATCCATTTCGCAACAGGATTTACATGGAATTCTGCTTACTGCAGTGGCTCCACGCCCCATTTGTTTTGCAAGCACGATTGATGCCGACGGAAATGTGAATTTGAGTCCCTTCAGTTATTTTAACGTGTTCAGTTCCAATCCTCCTGTGCTTATTTTCTCACCAGCCCGAAGTGGACGTGATAATACGCACAAACATTCCTATTTGAATGTCAAAGAAGTCCCGGAAGTGGTCATCAACATTGTGAACCATACTATCGTGGAACAAATGTCATTGGCCAGTACGGCATACGACCGTGGTATAAATGAATTTACCAAAGCGGGGTTCACCGAAGTTCCCAGTGAATCGGTAAAGCCTCCAAGGGTTGGAGAAGCTCCTGTATCCTTTGAATGTAAGGTGCAACAAACCATTGAATTGGCTGAAGAACCTGGAGCAGGAAATTTGATTATTGCCCAGGTGGAACGTATCCATATAAACGAAAACTACTTGACGAATGGCCAGTTGGATACCCAAAAATTGGACTTGGTAGGAAGAATGGGGGGAAGTTGGTATGTAAAAGCTTCAGGGGATGCTCTTTTTGAGATACCAAAGCCTATCAGGACCAAAGGTATTGGTGTTGACGCCTTACCCAAAGGTATTCGGGAAAGTGAGGTGTTAACTGGAAACAATTTGGGACGACTAGGCAATCTTGAGGGCTTACCGAATCAGAACGATATGGATGCAATCCAACAGGATGATGAAGTGCGCATGATAATAAAAAAGTTAGGTGGAGCATCCGAAAAGCTTAAAAATCAATTGCACTGGTTAGCTCAAAGAATCTTATCCGAAGGAGAAACAACCAAGGCAATGGCCTTATTGATGTATGCTGAAACTTTGTGACATGGAAAAGGGAATTGAGTCCATTTTTAAAGCTCATCTAGAGCCAAAAGAAGTATATAAAGGAGGAAAAAACCTTCCAAAACATACCGATAAAAAAATCTATAAGCTGTCTTCGAATGAAAACCCATTGGGACAATCTCCGAAGGCTACGGAAGCTTTAATTAAGGCTGCGACTAATGTAGCTATCTATCCAGACCAGACAGACATACGTTTACGTGAGGCTTTGGTTGCGGATTTTGATAATCAATTGGAAGCAGATCAATTTATTTGCGGAAATAGTGGGTCAGAAATTATTGATATGCTACTTCGTGCCTTTATAAATGAAGGTGATGAAGTTATTTATTCCAACCCTTGTTTTCTACCCTATTCGGTTTTTTCTAGGTGGTATGGAGCACATCTCATAGACATCAGACTGAGGGAACCTGATTATTCTTTGGACGTTGAAGGAATTTTAAAGGCCATTACACCAAAAACTAAAGTCATTTTCCTAACCAGCCCCAACAATCCCACAGGCACCTATATTCCAAAAAGGACTTTGGACGATTTTCTAAATAGGATTCCAAAAAATATTATTATCGTATTTGATGAAGTGTACCGACATTTTGCAGATGCCGAGGATTACATTTCGGCTTTGTCCTACGTGAAAGAAGGTCATAATGTTATTGCCATCAACAGCTTTTCCAAAACCTATGGTTTGGCAGGTCTGCGCATAGGGTACTGCTACACGACTTCGCAAATAGCCAATTACATTCGTCAAATCCACAAGCCTTTTTTGCTGCCACTTACTTCCATGGAAGCAGCTATCGGAGCATTGAATGATACAGAATTTGTCGCAGAAACGGTCGAAACAGTGGTAGAAGGAAGAAAGTTTTTGGAAAAAGAATTTGAAAGACTGCGAATAGCCTATTGGCCATCCCAAGGTAATTTTTTCATCATAGACCCACCACTACCTGAGTTTGAATTCACAGACCTCTTGATGAATGAAGGGATTATGGTCCGTCCTGTTTCCCAATTTGGGGCTCATGGAAAAGTAAGGATTACGGTTGGAACCCAAGAGGCCAATGAAGCTCTTATAAAAGCTATGGAAAAAATAAGCCCCACTATAAAGTGAGGCTCAATTTGGTAGTTCTATGTTTTTTATTCGCGTGTAAAAACAGCATCAGCTCCGGCGAAGTTCTCCGCATCGATATCAGCTCCTGCTATAATCAATGTGTTATCCCCTTCAAAAGTGACGGTGATCGTTTCCTCTTCCATGTTTTCATTAATGAAGGTCAATTGATTTCCTTCCAAAGACCAGACTGAGTTTTCAGTTTCACTTTCTGTGGGACAAGGTATGTCTAACCCTCCTGCTCCCGCATTGATGGAAAGAAAGTTAGCTTTATTCTCTGAGGTTACTGTACCATCCTCATTAAATGTAAACGTTATTAGATCACAATCAATTCCTTGAAGAAATGCAATTATTTGCTGCGCAAAATCTAAATCATCATTATTGACTCCCATATCAATTCGCAGGTCGGTCAAAACCCAAGTGCCTACAAGAGGATTGGCAGAATTTGGGCCTTCGTTTCCGTTGTCATCACCATCGTTGGAACAAGAGAAAGTCAAGGCAACCACGGTAAGCAATACAAATATCTTTTTCATGTTTTTGTTTGTGAGGTTACAGTCGAAATAACGCAAAAACCATTGAAAAAGTATCATACTCGTATAAAATCTAAAGCACAAACCGATAGGTAGCCTTTAGAAGAAAGATGTTCTGCGGTTGTTGACCAAAAATATTATCGCTTAATCCATCCAACAGACCTTGATTGGGATCCCCACTTTGTGAAATATCTTGGGACCAAACCAAGAAGATTTCAGAACCCGGAATATATTCCCATCGAATCACCAAATTAGAACGGAACTGAACGAAGGAAAAATCAGGGTCTCCAAAACTAAAATCGGTTACTCCGGATAGGTTTTCATCTACAGAATATGTGCCATCCTCAAGGGTAACCTGTTGTTCGGAATAAGCCAAAAATCGATTCTCAAAACGTTGGGCCGTGGCATCCGTAACATGCTTAAAATTGGAATACCGTCCTCTAGAAATAAAAGGCTGTCCCCAATACTGAATCGTAAGATTAGGATTAATGGTATAATTCAAACGAAAAGACATACTGAGGGTACGCTGTTGAATATCTCCGTTTAGATAGCGTGGGGCTCCATTCACATCATCGAAATTATCAATGAACTGTAATTTATCATTATTGATACTTAATGAAGGGAAAGCAGAAATACGAATTGCATTCACGGGTTGATATACCAATCCAGCTTCAATGAAATAAGACCTATACGAGTTGTCTACCGCCTTTTGCCCTCTATGAAAGAAATTAAAGCGTAGCTTTTTTCGGTTATCGGTACGAATGGAATTCCAAAAACTTATATCCGGAGAACGTTTTAGTCTCGGACCTCCGCGTAGTGCAAAGTTATCATATCGCCTTGGGCCATAGTTAAATCCAAAGTTGGTAAACCAGTTATTCTGCCAGTTTTGCCAACTGTTGGTATTGAATCGCAAAATGTTATGATTACCATTAAAATCCCAAGCACTCCAGTGATTGTAATTTATACCGACCCTCCTGAAGGTTTTGTCCGGTTTTAGAGTTTGATAGCCTACCCAGGTATAATGGCGGATATCATCGGATTGACGTTGAAACCCAATATCATTTAGTTCAAGTTCCGGAGACCGCCAGGTCCCTCCTGTTTCAAAACGCCAATGGCCATTTCCTATTTTACCAATCTGAAGGTTTCCTGCACTTCCTGTCAACGAGGTTCTATTGGGGTCGACTTCTACATGCCCTGCATCCACCCTTTGAAATAAGTGGGTGATGGATTCCTGGGTGTTTTGAATGGCCTCTTCACTTCCCTGCACATGGCTTAGGATAAGGTTACCTTCCATATACCAATCCCTATTGTTCCATTGGTGTTTAAAATCCAGTCCCCCAGAATAGGCCGCACGATGCAAAAAGTCAAGTTGTTGAGTAAGATTGTCCCTATTTGTCGCCGTAAAGATTCCTCCGATATAGGAATTTCTATCGTTGAAGTCTTTCTGAAGTCGTCCTACGAAATAGTTGGTCAAGGGTTCAACCATCTCACGTCTTCCGTCCCCTTCATCATTTACAATTGAAGCATAACGTCTGGCGGTTACACTTTCCAATACCCCAATGGCCCATCCATCTTTGGTTTTACCACTAAACTTTGCTGCGCCAATAATAGGCGTGTTTGCTGGCTGGTCCACAAATTCGTTGTCCGCTGAATTTGGCGAACCCTGAGGGCTTCTTCCAATTCTTCGGGAATAAAAGACATTATCGAATCCGAATGTATTTCCTGCTTCGGATTGCGATACATTAAAATCAAAAATGTTTTTGTTCTCCACAAAAAAGGGTCGCTGTTCCCGAAAGAAAATCTGAAAACCATCCAACGCAATCGCCGAAGGGTCCGCCTCTACTTGACCAAAATCTGGATTAACGGTTAAATCCAGAGTAAGGTCATTGGTAACTCCAATTTTGGCATCCAGTCCAACGGTAATATCATTTTCATTTCCATCCCTAAAGGGATTTCCTTCCTCCGCTTCGTACGTTTCACCACTGGTAACGGTGTAAGGCTGAATTTCTAATTGCTTTTGGGGTTCGATGTTCTTAAGTCCGTGCAATTCACCAAACTCACTTACCCACCCAGGTTGGTCAATGGGTTTACGTTGCCAAAGGGACCGTTCTTCCGCTCTAAAAAACCTGCGAGTGGATTGCAAGCCCCAGACCTGATTATCCGCTCCGCTAAATTTGAGCTGGCTTAGTGGTATTTTGAGTTCTGCCGTCCAACCTTCGTCATCCACATTGGTTCTGGTATACCAGATTGGATTCCAACTTCCATCCCAATTGTTTCCGTTGTTCGAAACGAATTCGTCCCCTTTTACTCCCGCGGCCGTAACTGTAAACGAGAATGCTGTTCGTTTGTCGTGATAGCTGTCAATATTAAATTCTACCCAATCGCCGTCAAAACCATCCCTGCGCGACAATCTTTTCACGATTTTATCCGGTTCTGCGTCGTAACAGCGTACTCCTATATATAGGTATTTGCTGTCATAAACTATTTTGAATTTTGTCTGATAGCTGGGAGGCGTATTTTCATCAGGTTGGAGTTCCACATAATCTCCCGTCCATTCCACTGTATCCCAAACCAAATCATTGAGCAATCCGTCAATGGATGGAGGCTCGTTACTATCAATGGCCTTGGTAACATAAATCTTTTTTGGGACTACTTCAGTTGAATCTTGTGCACTGGCCCAAATAGAAAGAAAGAGCAGGGCCAGTAAAATGGTTGGTTGTTTCACTGTTTGCGTTTTTTGATTTGATAGTTATACTAAAGACCTTCGAAATCAAAAACAGTTACAGTTCAGTTTAATTTTTGTCAGTTTTTAACATTCATTAACAAGCTAATCGAACGAAGTAGGGCACTCATTTAAAAATTGAAAAATAATCAATAACAACCATTTGTAATTCAATCTAATAATTGTACATTTGCAGCCCGTTAAAAACGGATAGATTACAAAAAGATTAATATTCTAGCAGTGGATACATTAAGTTATAAGACGATTTCTGCAAATAAATCAACCGTTACCAAGGAATGGTTGTTGGTTGATGCCGAAGGACAAACATTGGGTAGATTAGCTTCTAAAGTAGCCAAACTACTTAGAGGAAAACACAAGTCTAGCTTTACTCCCCATGTGGATTGTGGTGACAACGTAATTGTCATCAATGCTGAAAAAATAAATTTGTCCGGAAACAAATGGGCGGAAAAGACGTACCAGAGATATACAGGTTATCCAGGTGGCCAGCGCGAAACAACTGCAACTGAAATGTTGGACAAGCATCCTGAGCGCATCGTTGAAAAGTCTGTAAAAGGAATGCTTCCAAAAAACAGATTGGGTGCAGACCTTTTTAGAAATTTAAAGGTATATGCAGGTACGGAGCATGGACATGACGCACAAAAACCACGAGCAATAAACTTAAACGACTACAAATAATGGAAGTTGTTCATAAAATAGGCAGAAGAAAAACTGCAGTAGCAAGGGTATATGTTTCCGAAGGAAAAGGCAATATCACTGTAAACAAAAGAGATTACAAAGATTACTTTGGGACTGCTCCATTGCAATATAAAATTCAACAGGCATTTGCTTTGACTGGAACTGAAGATACGTACGACGTAAAAGTTAACGTTTACGGAGGTGGTATCACAGGTCAGGCAGAAGCCATTCGCTTAGCGCTTTCAAGAGCTATGTGCGAAATAAATGAAGAAAACCGAACTGTTCTTAAACCAGAAGGTCTATTGACAAGAGACCCAAGAATGGTGGAGCGTAAGAAGTTTGGTCAAAAGAAAGCGAGAAAGAAATTCCAGTTCTCGAAACGTTAAGAATACCGGACAACATTTGTCCACAATTATAAGTTCATTGAAAACCCTGAAACATTTCAGGGTTAAATTTTTAATCAAGTTGTCGTTGTTCCAAAGAGCAAACATCAACTTTTTGGATACTAGTTTAGCATCTAAATGAAAGGGGCGAACCCAACGTGACCACCCTATCATTGCTAATACAACGGAACGTAAACTAAGTACAAAAGATGGCAAGTAAACCAGAAGTTAAAGACTTATTGGAAGCAGGTGTGCACTTCGGACACCTAACAAGAAAGTGGAATCCCAATATGGCCCCATATATCTACATGGAGCGAAACGGAATCCACGTAATTAACCTTTACAAGACTGTAGCAAAATTGGATGAAGCCAAGGAAGCGTTGAAAAAAATAGCTTCTTCCGGTAGAAAAATCCTTTTTGTCGCTACCAAAAAACAAGCAAAAGACATTGTTGCCGATAAGGTATCCAAAGTCAACATGCCGTACATCACCGAAAGATGGCCCGGTGGAATGTTGACCAACTTTGTTACTATTCGAAAAGCAGTTAAGAAAATGGCTGCTATTGACAGAATGAAGAAGGATGGCACTTTCAATACGCTTTCTAAAAAAGAAAGATTGCAAGTAGACCGTTTGAGAGCTAAATTGGAGAAAAACCTAGGTTCCATTGCTGATATGACTCGTCTTCCAGGTGCTATTTTCATTGTAGATACCATGAGAGAGCACATCGCTGTTAAGGAAGCCCAAAAGCTGAACATCCCTATTTTTGCAATGGTGGATACTAATTCTGACCCTAGGCCTATTGACTACGTGATTCCAGCAAATGATGATGCAGGAAAATCCATTGAAGCTATTTTGGGTGAAGTCACTAACGCTGTAGCTGAAGGATTGGCTGACCGCAAGAGTGAAAAACAAGAAGAAAAAGCTGCGGAAGTAGAAGAAACGCCAGAAACAACTACTGCGGAAGTAGTGGAAACGGTTGAAGAAGTTAAGGCTCCAGAAGCAGAGGCACAAGTAGAGGAAGCTACTCCAGAAGTTGTAGAGGAACCAAAAGAAGCTCCTGTTGAGGCTAAAGTAGAGGTTGAGGAGAAAAAGGAAGCTCCAGCAAAACAAGCTAAGGCGGAAGTTGAGGATCTTACAAAAATTGAAGGGATTGGACCAAAAGCAGCTGAAGCTCTTAACAATCAGGGAATCACTTCCTATGCTGACTTGGCCAAAACAGATGCTGACAAAATCAAAGAGATTTTAACTGAAGCGAGTTCTAGAATGGCACATTTGGACCCAACCACTTGGGGAAAACAAGCTCAAATGGCTGCAGATGGCAAGTGGGATGAGCTAAAAGAATGGCAAGACAAGGCAAAAGGTGGGGTTGAATAATCCCATCTTAAACTTAACATTGTCCTAAAGCGAATTATCGCAACACTGTTTTACTTTATACAAATTTTAAATACAAAAAAATGGTAAAGATTACCGCCGCAGATGTAAATAAACTTAGAAAAATGACCGGAGCCGGAATGATGGACTGTAAAAAAGCCCTTGTTGAAGCTGAAGGTGATTTTGAAAAAGCAATAGAAATTCTTAGAAAGAAAGGTCAAAAAGTGGCTGCTAAAAGAGCAGACCGTGATTCTTCTGAAGGGGCTGCGATTGCAAAAGTTAACGGAAGCCAGTCTAGTGGGGTTATCATCTCATTGAACTGCGAAACTGACTTTGTTGCTAAAAACGACAGTTTCGTTTCTTTGGCCAATGATTTGGCTGAGCTTGCATTGGATTTTGACAGTAAAGATGCTTTCTTGGGTGCCGCATACAATGGTATGACGGTTGCTGAAAAGCTTACTGAGCAAACTGGTGTTATCGGTGAAAAAATTGAAATCGGAAGCTTTGAAAAATTGGATGCGCCATTCGTAGGTTCGTATATCCACGCTGGAAATAAGATTGCCACTTTAGTAGGTCTTTCTGCTTCTGTTGATGGTGCAGCACAAGCTGCAAAGGATGTTGCTATGCAAGCTGCTGCAATGAATCCCGTAGCATTGAATGAAGAAGGCGTTGACCAGGCGACGATTGACAAGGAAATTGAAATTGCCAAAGACCAATTGCGTCAGGAAGGAAAACCAGAGGCCATGTTGGAAAACATCGCAAAAGGTAAATTGAAGCGTTTCTTTAAGGATAACACCTTGGTGAATCAAGCTTTCATCAAAGATAGCAAGCAAAGTGTGGCCCAATATGTAAAATCTGTAGATTCCGGTTTGGAAATCACAGGATTCCAAAGGGTAGCATTGGGATAATAAAACGAAAGTTTTCTTTATAAAAAAGGCCGCTTTGAAAGCGGCCTTTTTCTTTTCTATTACTCAAGGCTTTAGTTTGACTTGATGTATACGTTGCCGTTAAAAGTCTTGAACAACATTTCCGGACCTCCCCCATTTATTTTTCCTCTAACCCATTGCTCCAATTTCACTTTATACGTACCCGATGTTCTGTTTTTGCTGACCTCAGGCTTGTTTGCCGATACGGCCAAGTCAAAATCGGTATAGATTTCACCCATGTCCGACTTGGCTTTAACATCCGCTTTCAAAGAACTTGGGAAAGTAATGTTCAAATCGCCATTTAAACTACTAAAGGCCATATTTGAATTGGATGCAATGCTGGTAAAAGTCACATCAATATCGCCATTTACGGTATCCGTGGATGCAGAACCACTGACAGATTCCAGTGTTATGGCCCCATTGACATTGCTCACTTCCATATCACCATTAACCCCTGTTACCCAAATATCACCTTCGTTGACCGTTTCTAATTGTAATGAAAAGTTTTTGGGAACCTTTATTTCCAGATTCGTTTTTCTATTCCATTGCTCATTCACAACTTGGACCACATTATCCTTTTCCTCCGCACTAATATTTAACGAAGAATTGCCAATACGTCTCATCCCCTTGGACTTTGAGTTATCTCTACGGTTGTGTTGGCCGTTGCAACAATCCTTTTTTTTGCCAAAGGAGGCCTTTATCACCACTTCCTTTCCAGAATAAGCCTCGACACTTATCGAGCCATTTAACTGCTTCACGATAAGTTTCCCAGGTTTGGAGGGTTCGCTTAAGGGAACCGAAAACAAATCGATACTTTCTTCTTGTGCGAATAGTCCGTTCATTGCCAAGAAAGCAATGAGTACTGTTATGTATTTTATCCTTTTCATGACCTTATATTTTTTTGATGTATACATTTCCATTTAACGTTTCGAAATCAAAATCCACAGAACCATTTCCAATTTGAACCACCGGTTTTGATTCTACTTTAAATTTGGGTTTGCTCCCTTTTCCTAAGGATTTATTTGTTCGGGTAAACTGCTTGTTAATATCAAAGTCTGTGAACATTTCCCCATTCATACTCTTAAATGAAATATTGGCCGACAGTGCTTTTTGGTAGGAAATATTGATATCGCCATTCAATGAATAATACTCTGAAGGCTCTTTGGGATTGTCCGCATAGGAAATAGTAACCGGACCATTGATACAATTTACCTTGGTCTTACCGGTGATATTGGTAAGTGTAATACCTCCATTGATATTTTCTGCCCTTAAATACGCACCTCGTGTATTCTTTACCGAAACTTCTCCATTATTTACCGTACTGACATCAATAACCATGGCATTGGGAACTTTTACTTTTATATTCAAATTATGCTCATAACTCTGATCATGTGAATTATCACACCAGCGGTATCTCAATTTTTCCTCATCGAATTCAATGTACGGAGCATCCGGACGTACAATGACTCTATTAGGTTGTTCCGTAATTTTTACCTGAAGCTCGGACTTTCCCAATTCCAAATCTGATGCGGTTTTGGCATAAATACTTCGTTCCACCTCAATCTGGACGGTCTTTCCTGAATAGCCCTCAACAGAGATAGAGCCGAAGACATTTTTGACCACTAAGTCGCTTTCAGAAGCATTGCTAATATTAACTTCCCTTTTGATTACCTCACTGAATTCTTTCTTTTGCGCTAGTGAGTGATGCCCACACAACCCTAAAGTCAGCGATAACATTACAATTAACTGTTTCATCTTAATACATTTTTAACTGTTCGTAATTTGATTTGGCCCTAAAACGGGCGGATTGATAAATAAACTTCCTATATAATTGATTCAATTGAATTCTTGATTTTCTTCTTTACCGTGGTATCCAATTCCTGTTCTTTCAACAATTGTTTAAAAGGTTCTATGGACGCTTTCTCTTGTAAGGCCACCATCAAGTTTGCCAAAGTAATTTGCATTATTGGCGACTCTTGATTGGGAATAGCCTGAACCAAACCTTGTCTCACCAATGGATTGTCCACATAATTGGTCAATGATTCTACTGCGGCCAGCCTCACGTTTACATTGGCATCATTGTTCAAGGTCTTCAAAAGGGCCTTTACGACAATCTCATCAACATTGGTAATTTTATTGGCTTCCCCAACACCTTGTAATCGTTGATTGGCCGATGGCTGCTCCAAAAGCGTAAGAACCAATTTTTGCCGAACTGCCTCCGTTTCCTTTTCCGCAATACTGCTTTCAGAGGACGGTATTTCCTTATTTGGAGCCATAAAATATCCCAAGGTCAGTCCCAAAACCAACAACAAAGCTCCTAGAGCAAATTGTGGTCTTACCCATCCAAACCAGTTACCTAAAACATCTTTTGAAGTTTTCTTTTCACTCTTTTTAATCTCCTTGGAAAGCATATCAAAAAAAGTACTGTCCATATTACTTGTGGGCTCAGGTGCATCCATACTTTGAATTGAGTTCCAAGATGCCTCCAATTCACTATATGCCTTGCGATACTCAGTATTGTCCTCGAGGAGCGCTTCAAAAACCTTCCTATCGGCAGTTGTCATTTCTCCTGACAAATAATCCATCGCCTTTGTCTCAAATGTTTCCCTGTCCATAATCATGCTGTTTCCAATTCTAAAAAAATACTTCTCAGTTCCTTAAGGGCTCGGTGCACACGCACTTTTGCCGCGCCTTCAGAACAGCCAATAACCTCAGCCAGTTCTGAAAACTTTAATCCTTTATACTTCGTCAAGACCAATAGTTGCCTTTTTTCTTCAGGTAATTTTGACATTGCTCTTCGCAGCAAGACATTGTTTCCTTCGGTTTCAATACCCTCATTTAAAGCGTTATCCATTGGGTCCTTTATTTCAATATTTGAGGAGTTATTGGAAAACTCGGTTTTGGAAGCCTTTTTATGATAATCATAATTCACATTCCTGGCCATCCGAAACATCCAAGCTCCAAAGGCTCCTTCTCCAGAAAAAGAACCTCGATATTGCAACATCCTGACAAATACATTTTGGACTAAATCTTCGCTCACAGAAGGATTATTACCCAAATTGTAGAAAAATCCGAATAACTTTTTCTTGTGTCTTTCATACAGCAAACCCAGTTTGTCCAGGTCTCCTTTTTTGACTTTTATCATCAATGCATTGTCCGTAAGATCTTGCAAGTTGTCAGTTCTTTTAGGTTTGTTTAAGGGTATACCGCCCTAATTTGAAAAGGTTACAAAATGTATTCTTTTTTCTTCATTTTATTATGAAATCATTGGGTTTTCTAAGACTTTCCCGTAAATATTTTTGATTATTTTTGTCCGAATTTCAACTCTGCCTACATGCAATACAAAAGAATTCTATTAAAACTTAGTGGCGAAGCCCTGATGGGTGAGCAACAATATGGAATTGATGGCAAGCGATTAGCTGAATATGCTGAAGACATCAAAGCCGTTGTTGAAAAAGGCATAGAGGTGGCTATTGTTATTGGTGGCGGAAACATTTTTAGGGGTTTGGCCGGTGCTAGTCAAGGAATGGACCGGGTTCAAGGTGATCATATGGGCATGTTGGCCACTGTAATTAACGGATTGGCCTTGCAAAGCGCATTGGAGCTAAATGGCGTTGAGACCCGCTTGCAGTCTGCCATCAAAATAAATGAGGTAGCTGAGCCATTTATTCGAAGAAGGGCCATGCGACACCTAGAAAAAGGTCGTGTTGTTATTTTTGGTGGTGGAACCGGAAATCCTTATTTCACGACGGACTCTGCTGCTGTTCTACGGGCCATTGAAATTAAGGCGGATGTAATCCTGAAGGGTACACGAGTGGATGGCATTTACACCTCAGATCCAGAAAAAGATAAGAGTGCAACCAAATTTGATAAAATCTCGTTTAATGAGGTTCTTTCAAAAGGCCTCAAAGTGATGGATACCACCGCATTTACCCTTAGTCAAGAAAATGAGCTTCCCATTGTGGTTTTCGATATGAATACCCGGGGTAACCTCATGAAGATAGTCCAGGGTGAAAACATTGGAACCGTTGTTAATATATAGTTTGGCAAAACTTTTGTGACCAAACCTTAAAACTAAAAAGTATGAATGAAGAAGTGACCTTTATACTTGACTCGGCAAAAGAAAGCATGGATGGAAGTATTTCCCATTTGGAAAAAGCTTTGGTCAAAATTAGAGCAGGAAAAGCAAGCCCGGTAATGCTGTCCACCGTGATGGTTGAATACTATGGATCACCTACACCACTTTCGCAAGTTTCCAATATCAATACTCCCGATGCCAGGACCATTTCCGTTCAACCTTGGGAAAAAAGCATTTTAGGTGATATTGAAACGGCCATAATCAACTCTAACTTGGGCTTTAACCCCATGAACAATGGTGAGATGGTTATAATCAACGTTCCGCCACTTACGGAAGAAAGAAGGATTCAATTGGTAAAGCAGGCCAAAAGTGAAGCCGAAGATGCCAAAGTAAGTATTCGAAATGCAAGACAGGACGCCAACAAAGAACTCAAAAGGCTCGAGATTTCTGAAGATTTGAAAAGCAATGCAGAGGTTGATGTACAAGAGCTGACCGATTCCTATAGCAAAAAAGTTGATGGTATCCTTTCCATAAAGGAAACCGAAATCATGAAGGTCTAATTCTCTTGCTTTCCCCGTATTCATGCTCTAGGAGCGCAAGTAATCATTTTCTAACTTTGCTCGCAATCTCATTTATATGGTAGCAAAGCTAATGCAGGGATTCTGGCCGGCAGTTGCCCGAATAATTTTAAGAAACCGAATTCTGATTCTGATTCTGGTTGCGGCAACAACAGTTTTTCTCGCGTTGCAATGGAAAAATATTCAGTTGTCCAATACTGAAGTAAATATTCTACCAGATGACCATATCGCTAGCATTCAATACAACATTTTTACCGGACTTTTTGGGGAAGAAGGCAATGCCATAGTTTTTGCCATACGTGACCCCAAGCTTTTCAATCCAGATAACTTTAATCGTTGGAACAAGTTCAGCAAACAGCTCGAGGCTTTTCCCGAAGTTGATTTTGTAGTTTCCACTGACAACCTTCAAGTATTGGTCAAGGATAATGAAAAGCAGGAATTTGTCATTGATGATTTTATCCAAGAAAACCCTACTTCTCCTGAAGAGGTTACCCAATTAAAGGAACATCTCTTACAAGAACTTCCTTTTTACAATGGGCTGATTTACAATCCCGAAAGTGAGACCATCCAAACTATCGCCTATTTGGACAAGGATATTGTAAACACATCCGTTCGAAATGAATTTATACTCAATGACTTGGGTGATCTCGTTAAAAATTTTGAGGAAGAGACCCAATTGGATATGCACGTTTCGGGCATGCCTTATATACGCACTTGGAATACCAAATCCATTGTGGATGAGATAGGAATTTTCATCATGGCCGCTCTTCTGGTCACTTCTCTGATTTTCTTTTTCTTCTTCCGAAGTTTCCGAGCCACATTTATTTCAATGTGTGTTGTGATTATCGGGGTAATGTGGGCCTTTGGTATTTTGGGGTTGCTGCAGTATGAAATTACCATTCTAACTGCTTTGATTCCTCCCTTAATCATCGTTATCGGTATTCCAAACTGTATTTTTCTTATCAATAAATACCAGCAAGAAGTAAAGAAGCATGGAAATCAGGCACTTTCGCTGCAGCGAGTAATTTCCAAAATTGGAAATGCTACATTGATGACCAACATCACTACGGCATCTGGTTTTGCCACCTTTATTATTCTGGATAGTGACCTGCTTAAGGAGTTTGGCATCGTTGCATCCATTAACATCGTGGGAATATTTATACTCTCCCTTTTAATCATTCCGATTATCTACAGTTTCATGGCCTTACCCAAGACCAAGCATTTGAAGCATCTAAACAAACGGTGGATAGATTTCTTTGTAAACTGGATGGAACGAATGGTCCGTGATCATAGAATTGGGGTCTATATTTCTTCAGTTGCTATTTTGGTGTTGAGTATCATCGGGATTTATCAAATTGAAATCACAGGGAGTCGTATTGAAGATTTACCCAAAAACACCCACTACTTTAAGGACATACGCTTTTTTGAAGAAGAGTTTGATGGCATTATGCCCATGGAAATCGTCGTAGATACCAAACGAAAAAATGGGGCCTTCAAACCTGCCACATTACGCCGAATGGACCAATTAGGGCAGGTTATTCAGGAAACACCTGAATTATCACGGCCCGTTTCAGTAGTTGATTTAATCAAATATTCCAAACAAGCATTTTACAATGGGATTCCAAAATACTATCAACTTCCCACATCCCAGGAGAACACCTTCATTATGGATATGGTCCGAAAATCCTCAGCAGATGGTGATCTTTTGGAAAGTTTTATGGACAGCACAGGACAAACTGCCCGTTTGACCACCTTTTTAAAGGACGTTAAAATTGACCGGATGGAAGAAATTGAAATGGACATCCAAAAATCCATTACAAAATTCTTCCCCCAAGAACGCTATGATGTTTTTATGACGGGAAAAGCTTTGCTTTTTCTAAAAGGGACACGATACTTGGTCAAAAACCTACTAATTTCGCTTGCCTTGGCCATTGGATTGATTTCTTTGTTCATGGCCTATTTGTTCCGTTCGTTTCGGATGATTATAATCTCACTAGTGCCCAATCTTTTGCCTTTGGTCATTACAGCCGGGCTTATGGGTTACTTGGGCATACCCATAAAACCTTCTACCATTCTAGTGTTTAGTATTGCTTTCGGAATTTCGGTGGATGATACTATCCATTTCTTGGCAAAATACCGACAAGAACTTACCGCACATCGATGGCATATAAAGAAGTCTGTATATGCTGCATTACGGGAAACTGGTGTAAGTATGTTCTATACTTCCATTGTATTGTTCTTTGGTTTTTCAGTTTTCATCATATCAGACTTTGGGGGCACCAAGGCATTGGGCGGTTTGGTTTCTGCCACGCTCCTCTTTGCCATGCTTGCGAACCTAATCCTATTGCCATCTCTGTTGCTTTCCTTGGAGCGGAGTATTGCCAACAAGCAAGTACTTAAAAAACCTCAAATTGATATCTTACCCAAGGAAGAAGAAGGAGATACCAACGATAAATAGATATTTACACATAAAACCAAAGGGCCATAGTCTTCTTTTTTGACCAAAAAACTATCTTTACGGCTTAATTTCAGCGAAGCCAAAAAATGATTACACAATCCATAAAATCATTGCTTGAACAACAGCCCATTGGAGATACCGTTCAGATTGAAGGTTGGGTAAGAGCCTTTAGAAGCAACAGGTTTATTGCTTTGAATGATGGTTCCATTATACATAACCTCCAATGTGTTATTGATTTTGAAAATTTTGAGGAATCCCTGCTCAAACAAATCACTGTAGGAACAGCTTTAAAAATTAAGGGGAAACTTGTAGAAAGCCAGGGCAAAGGTCAGAGTTTGGAAATTCAGGTCGAAGATGTCTTTGTTCATGGTACTGCGGATCCTGACACGTATCCTATTCAACCCAAGAAACACTCTCTTGAGTTCTTGCGCGAGAAAGCACATTTAAGAGTTAGGACTAACACGTTTTCCGCTGTGATGCGCGTTCGTTCCGCGCTTTCATTCGCTGTTCATAGTTATTTTCAGCAAAATGGTTTTTACTATATGCATACACCGATTGTTACCGGTTCTGATGCTGAGGGAGCTGGGGAAATGTTTCGGGTAAGTACTTTGGATGCCAAGAACCCACCGTTAACTGAGGATGGCGAGGTGAACTATGAGGAGGACTTTTTTGGAAAAGAAACCAACCTTACGGTTTCAGGTCAGCTGGAAGCGGAGACCTACGCTATGGGACTTGGAAAAGTATACACCTTTGGTCCCACTTTTAGGGCCGAAAACTCCAATACCTCAAGGCATCTGGCTGAATTTTGGATGATAGAGCCTGAGATGGCCTTTTATGAACTGGATGGCAACATGGATTTGGCCGAAGATTTTATAAAGTATACCATCCGATATGTATTGGATCATTGTATGGATGATTTGACCTTTTTGGAAAAGAGACTTCTGGATGAGGAGAAAACTAAACCTCAAAATGAGCGTAGCGAAATGGCTCTCATCGAAAAGCTAAAATTCGTCGTGGACAATAATTTTAAAAGGGTTACCTATACAGAAGCTATAGATATTTTGCGCAATAGTAAACCCAACAAAAAGAAAAAGTTTCAATTCCCTATTAACGAATGGGGCGCTGACTTGCAAAGCGAACATGAACGCTTTTTAGTTGAAAAACATTTTAAGTGTCCTGTCATT
The DNA here is from genome assembly GCF_965601775.1 of Flagellimonas sp. Taxonomy (GTDB): domain Bacteria; phylum Bacteroidota; class Bacteroidia; order Flavobacteriales; family Flavobacteriaceae; genus Flagellimonas. The sequence continues at coordinate 575,178 of NZ_OZ271837.1, read as the reverse complement.
CTATTCGATTACCCTGCCAACATCAAGGCATTTTATATGCGATTGAACGAGGATGGAAAAACAGTCCGTGCCATGGATGTCCTCTTCCCAGGTATTGGTGAAATTGTTGGTGGTTCCCAACGTGAAGAACGTTTAGAAGTCTTACAACAAAAAATCGAAGAACTGGGAATTGACGAAAAAGAGCTTTGGTGGTATCTGGACCTAAGAAGATTTGGAACTGCAGTTCACAGTGGTTTTGGACTCGGATTTGAGCGTTTGGTTCTTTTTGCCACGGGAATGGGGAACATTCGGGATGTAATTCCTTATCCAAGAACACCACAAAACGCAGAATTTTAAATCGAATGCCTTAAATTTATAGGAAAGGAAGATTTTATAGATTCATGTTAAAGCAACATCTTCAGTTTAAACTTTCCCAAAAGCTATCGCCCCAGCAAATTCAATTGATGAAATTGATTCAATTGCCCACACAGGCATTTGAACAGCGATTGAAACAAGAACTGGAGGAGAACCCTGCATTGGAGAGCGGCAAAGCCGAAAGTGACAGCTTGGATGACGGGTATGACGACTACGAGGAAAGCGGAGATAGTGAATCCATCGCGGCCGAAGACATCAATATTGACGATTACCTAAGTGATGATGAAGTCCCAGATTATCGTACTCAAACCAGTAATTATAGTGCAGATGACGATGAAAAAAGCATTCCGTATGCTTCTGGTATTTCTTTCAATCAATATCTCATCAATCAACTGAACACCGTTCATTTAGATGATCAAGAATGGTCTATTGCAGAGTTTTTGGTAGGCAGTATTGATGAAAGTGGTTATATCCGAAGGCCCTTGGGAGATATTATGGATGACCTTGCTTTTACCCAAAACATTTACACGGAAGAAAACAAAATCGAGGAGGTGCTCAAAACGGTCCAGCAGCTTGATCCTCCTGGAGTAGCCGCAAGATCTTTGGACGAATGCTTGATTCTTCAACTAAAACGAAGAGAAAATACCCCTTCCGTGGAACTGGCAATCGATATATTGGAAAGGTCCTTTGAACAGTTCACCAAAAAGCACTATGCCAAATTACTTCAAAAGCACCAAGTTGATGAGGAAGGATTGAAGGAGGCTATTTCAGAAATTGAGAAACTGAATCCAAAACCCGGAGGTTCCTATGCGGGTAGTACACGGATTATAGAACATATCGTCCCAGACTTTTCAATTAGGATTGTAGATGGCGAACTCGAACTTAGCTTGAATGGTCGGAATGCACCGGAACTTCATGTGTCCCGAGAATATAGCAATATGTTGGAAGGGTATAAGAACTCCAAGGAGAAATCAAAATCCCAAAAGGATACGGTGTTATTCATCAAGCAAAAATTAGACGCGGCCAAATGGTTCATCGATGCGATAAAGCAACGGCAACAGACCCTTTTTGTTACGATGAGCACCATCATGAACTACCAGAAGGAGTATTTTTTGACAGGAGATGAGCGCAAACTTCGTCCCATGATATTAAAAGATATTGCTGACCAAATAGGCATGGATGTTTCCACGGTCTCCAGAGTGGCCAATAGTAAATATGTGGATACACCTTATGGCACTAAACTCATTAAGGAGTTTTTCTCCGAAGCGATGAAAAACGAGCAGGGGGAGGATGTTTCCACCAGAGAGATTAAAAAGATATTGGAAACGGTCATAGGTGATGAAGAAAAGAAAAAGCCTTTAACCGATGATAAACTGGCCAAAATCCTCAAGGAGCGTGGCTATCCTATTGCCAGAAGAACAGTAGCCAAGTATAGGGAACAATTGGGTATTCCTGTTGCTCGCCTCAGAAAACAAATCTGATGCGCCATTTTCTAAACATCGTTTCCTATGTTTTTCATCCCCTATTTGTTCCTATTGGTGGAACCATTATCTACTTCATGGTTACTCCCAAATACAGCTCTTTGGAAATACAGAGCGGTAATATTTTACCCATTTTTATTCTAACGGTAATTATACCTATCATCTTTTTCTTGATTCTAAAAAATTTGGGGATTATAAATTCTATTTTCTTACCTACCCTTAAGGAACGGAAATACCCTTTGTACATCAATGCCATTATTTTGTTCATGATTTTATACAAGGTAATTCCCAACAACTACGTCCCTGAGCTTTTTTATTTCTTTCTTGGACTGTTAATGGCCATAGGAGCTACTTTGATTTTATTATTTCTACGCATTAAGACCAGTATTCATCTTTTGGGAATGGGCAGCATTTTAATGTTCATGATCGGTCTTAGCATTCACTTCGAGATAAACATAACCTTAGCCATAAGTGCATTTACTTTGCTAACAGGCCTGGTGGCCACATCCCGGTTATACTTAAATGCCCATAACAAAATTGAACTTATTATCGGTTTTTTTATCGGTGTTCTATCGCAATTGCTTATTCTGAAGTATTGGTTATAGGATGTAGAAAATAATGCCTATGCGAAATACTCTGGTATCAATAGTTTCCCCATTGTCCAGAGCTACTCCGTCATTTAAAAGCGAATTTAGGCTATAATACGAATGAATATTAAAGGTGTTATATCCTATACTTAAGGTCAATCCGTATTGAAACTCCCTAATATCATCATTGGAAAAGCGGATGACGTCATCCATAATGTTCAACGTATTTTCCTCCTCCAACACCAACTTGGAACTACCGGCAAAAACGTACGCCAATCGCAATCCGCCATAAATCCTCCAAAATCTATACTCGGTGGCCGTAGAGGTTCGCCATCGGAGTTCCAAAGGCATCTCAATGGCATGGGTCTCCAGCTTGTTTCTCCTAAAATCGTCGGTTGATAGCAAGGAATATATAATATCTGAACCAGACTCCTCCGCACGTATATTGCTATAATAGGAATTGATGGCATATCCTAAACCCAATCCCAATCCAAAATTTCGGGCTCTATTAATGGGTATATCCTTGATAAAACCCAACTGGAGATTATAGGAGAGACTGTTTTGCACAACATCCTCAGGTCTTTCGGTCAAAAAGTTAATCCCAAGTCCAATATAAAATTGATCTTCAAGATAACGACTACTCTCAGTACCATCCGTCTGTTGAGACATTCCAACAAATGCCCAAAGCATGCAAAAAAAAGTACAGAGACTATATTTCATTATGGTCAAAACTAAAGACAACCCAAAATACACATTTGGATTGTCTTCCTCTCAATCTTTTAAAATTAATCCAGATGGTAAGTGTCATTTCCAGGATTTGCTGTATAATTAGTCCTTTAAATATCTTGTTTTAATTCCCCCTTTATATCTGAAAAACATAATTTCACAGAACAAAAAAACGCTCCAGAGGATTCTGGAGCGTTTTTTACTAAATCTAAGTTATTGCTTACTGCAAATTGTTAAAAGCGTTTCCTTCGTAAGTGGTGTAATTCACTTTGAGGGCATTAACCTTTCTCAATTCTTGCTTAATATCAGCAATCAATCCCATATTAGCATCTTTGTCCACTTTAAGTGCGGTGGTCAATACATTTTGAAGTTCTTGAGGCTTTTTAGCTCTTTCAGCCAAAATATAGGAACCGACCTCATCAATACTTGCAAACTTATCGTTCAACTGTATTTTAGGTTCTGTACCAAAAACCTTCTGATATTCTCTAGTAGGCTTACCTACATAAATGTATATAACTCTATCTTTTTTCTCTAACTTCTTAATTTCAGAAGCGTTGGGAAGCGTATTTTCCACCAATAAAGAACTGTCCTTCATTGTTGTTACTGTCATAAAGAAAAACAACAGCATAAAAACAATATCAGGCAATGACGCTGTAGAAACCGCAGGCAAATCACCATCTTTCTTTTTTGCAAATTTTGCCATATTCTATGTCTTATTAATTACTTGTTGTTTCTGCTTCGGAAAGTTTTTGAGGAAACATATCCTGAATCCGCTTTACCTTATCCTTTAAATCATCACGAACACTGGAAGGGGTTTCCGGATTTAGGTAATCGCCTTCCATTTTGGTGAAATCCTGTCCATATAGACGCTGAGCTTCTCTATTTCGCAACTCATTGTAGGCACCTACCAGTTCGTTTTGTACCGTGATATATGTACTGTATTTGGTCTCTCTATCATTCTTCAAGGATATGATCGCTTTCTCCGGATTATCAGAAGATGATTGATCCTTTCTTCCCTTGCAGTAATTACAACTTCCATCACCGTTGTTTTCAAGAAAACCAATGGCCGCTTCTCTCAAATCCTCAAGTCTCATTAGTTGGTCTTCAACTAAAAGTTGTCCGTTCTTGTTAATGTTCACTGTGAAGATATTTTTCTGTTTGATCACAACATCAATATCCTCAGGAGGATCTATAGGCGGCAACATACGATCCAATCCTGCATCAGTTTCAATGGTAGTGGTTACCAAGAAAAAGATGAGTAGAAGGAAAGCAATATCCGCCATGGACCCGGCGTTCACTTCCGGTGCTCCTTTTCTTCTAGGCATAATTCCTATTTTTTACTTAACAAATAATTTCTTCAGCCCAGGGAAAACCATTAGCACAACCGCAACTGCCGACAGGATAAAGAAAACATTCAATCCCATTCCAACATTTTTTACAGTGCCTTCTGTGGTTTCCACTCCTCTTTGAGCCATGGTCTCAACAACCGCAGCATTGTCAGAAGATAAACCATAGGATATGGCTACAATAATAGCCAATCCTCCTATAGCGAACAGCGCTTTTTTAACACTTCCTTTGGTAGTAAACAGTTTTCCCAGTCCAAATACAATGGCAGAAACCGCAGCAACCAATAAAAGTACATACATAATAATGAACATAAAGTTCATCGAGCCACTATTAATGGCATCTGGATCATCACCAGAGGGTAGCGAGAACCAAAGCACGGCCGCTAACAATCCGATGGCTATAAGAGCTATTTTAATTACTTTATTCATGATTCTCGATAGATTTTAATTCGTAATTATTTCTTGTGTGCCGCCAACATATCAATCAAGGATATGGAGGAGTCTTCCATGTCATTTACGATACTATCGATTTTTGCAATAATGTAATTGTAGAAAATTTGAAGAATAATCGCCGTAATCAAACCAAATACGGTTGTCAAAAGTGCCACCTGAATATCACCCGCAATCAACGAGGCACTCAAGTTACCTACCGCAGCAATTTTCTGGAAGGCCGCAATCATACCAATTACCGTACCCATGAACCCAAGCATGGGAGCAATCGCGATAAATAGGGATAACCAAGAAACATTTTTCTCCAATTGTCCCATTTGCACCCCACCATAAGCAACAACTGCTTTTTCGGCAGATTCCAATCCTTCTCCAGCTCTATCCAAACCTTGATAGAAGATTGAAGCAACAGGGCCTTTAGTATTTCGACATACTTCTTTTGCAGCTTCAACTCCACCAGAAGCCAAAGCATCTTCGACTTGCTGCTTCAGTTTGGCTGAGTTAGTGCTTGCTAAATTCAAATAGATGATTCTTTCAATGGCAACGGCCAATCCCAAAATCAAACAAAGAAGTACAATTCCCATAAAGGCTGGTCCACCCTGAATGAACTGTTCTTTTAGTACTTGGGTAAAGCCTTTGCTGGCTTCAGCGTTCTCTTGCAACATTGCGGCAGATGCCGACGTAGTTCCCAAAACAAACATTCCGGCAGTAGCCAGAGTAAAGGATATTTTTTTCATTTTGTTCAAACTTAAATTTAGTTAGTTAATAATGTTAAAGATATAAAAATTTTATAATTGAAAAAGCAATTATGTAGCAGAGAGGAAGGGATTCGAACCCTCGATACACTTTTGGTGTATACACACTTTCCAGGCGTGCGCCTTCGACCACTCGGCCACCTCTCTATTTTTCAAGAATGAGCCGACCAATAAACAAAAAAATAATTATTTAAGGAAATTTGAGGCGTTAATTTTGATGCATTTCACCGCGAAGGGATTGCTCAAACAATTCCTTGAATCTACCTTTGGTATCAGGCCTTCCCAGAAGATACATCGCCTTGGTTATGGCCGCTTCCGTAGTAATGTCCTTACCATTAATCATTTGCATGCTTCCCAGTCTCGCACTGGTCTCATATTGTCCCATGGCCACACTACCTCCCGAACATTGGGTCACATTGATGATAAATAATCCTTGATCAATGGCCGTTTTCAACGCTCCCAAAAACCATTCCTCCATTGGTGCATTGCCTGCTCCATAGGTTTCCAGAACCAAAGCTTTTAGCCCTTTGGTTTGAAGTATGGCATCCAAAACCGAACTATTTATGCCCGGAAACAGTTTTAAAATCGCCACATTATTATCCATGTTCTTGTGCACCCTAAAAGGTTCATCCATTTTACTATTGGGCCTAAGACCCGAATAGTTAACATTCAGATGCACTCCTGATTCCACCAAAGCTGGATAATTTAGGGAAGCAAAGGCTTGAAAATTTTCCGCATTGATTTTTGTGGTTCGATTACCCCTATATAGTTTATACTCAAAATACAACCCTACTTCCTGAACAACTGGCATACCATTTTCACATAATGCCGCAATTTGGATCGAGGTGATTAAATTCTCTTTGGCATCTGTTCGTAAATCGCCAATGGGTAATTGTGAACCAGTAAATATTACGGGCTTGGTCAAATTCTCCAACATAAAGCTTAAAGCCGACGCCGAATAGCTCATGGTATCACTCCCATGCAGTACCACAAAACCATCATATTCGTCATAATGGTCCTGGATGATTTTGGCTATAGTCATCCAATGCTTGGGATTCATATTGGACGAGTCTATAGGTTGTTCAAAAGAAATGCCCTTTAATTGACAATCCAGATGATTCAACTCTGGCAGGTTCTTTATCAGTTCATTGAAGTCAAAGGCTTTTAAAGCCCCCGTCTTAAAATCCTTGACCATTCCAATGGTACCGCCAGTATAGATTAAGAGTATATTCGTCTTTTTTCCCATACTATATTCCAAAAACAGCTTTTGAGTTATCTGTAGTTACCTTAACTATATGCTCTTTGGTGAATCCATATATGATTTCCAGTTTTTCCAGTACCTCTGTTATATATGCACTTTCATTTCGCTTACCTCGAAAAGGGACTGGCGCCAAATAGGGCGAATCAGTCTCAAGAACAATATGTTCCAAAGGAACCTGACTTAGAAATGTATCGATTTTTCCATTCTTAAAGGTAACCACTCCTCCAATACCCAATTTCATATTAAATGATATAGCTCGCTTTGCTTGTTCCAAGGTTCCCGTAAAACAATGGAAAATACCATATAGTTTCTCATCTTTTACTTCCTCCAAAACTTCAAAAATCTCATCAAAGGATTCCCGGCAATGAATCACAATGGGTAAATGGTACTTTTTTGCCAATGCTATCTGATACTTGAATGCTTCTTGCTGTTGTGCCAAGAAGGTTTTATCCCAATACAAATCAATACCAATCTCCCCTACTGCATAAAACTTTCGTTGCGCCAACATTTCCTCTACGTGCGCCAACTCTTCCATGTAATTTTCTTTCACATGGGTAGGATGTAGTCCCATCATAAGAAAAACATTATCTGGGTAAGCTTTTTCCAGTTCGAACATGCGCTGAGTGTAGGTAGAATCAATGGCCGGAATAAAAAAACGTTTCACTCCTAAATCAAGGGCCCGTTGAATCATGATATCCCTATCTTCATCAAAGGCTTCACTGTATAAATGGGTATGCGTATCCGTAATCATCATTTATTTAGTATGATATTACTTAGTGTTTCTTGCTTGCTGATATCTTTCTATTGCCTTTTTAAACTTCAATCCCCCTTTTAAACTTTGGTCATACAAAAACCCGTCTAATTCTGGATATTCCTCTGCGGTCCATGAAACTAACTCCAATCTGTTTTTATCCCATTTTGTTTCATTAAAAACAATATACTCGACAATGTCGATACTGTAAATTCCATCATCACTGAAATAGACTTTTTCTTTGGTTACCATAGGTTCCTCATTTAAAAACAGGATTCTTTTGCATTGTTTTGAGACTCTCATTTCCACATACTCTTCCTTCAATTGAATATCCAAAATTTTATAGGTAGGCTTAAAAACCGAATCCCATTGAAATAAAGAATGGTACTGGTCCTTAGAGAAAGAACTTTTGTAAACGAGTTCATTTAGACGAACACTGTCTGAAAAAAAAGAAGCGGCTTTTTTGTAATCTGCTGAATTTAAAGCTTCAATATAATTTTGAGACCATTCCAACTTGTTAATAGTACTGTCTGTTTGCTTACAGGATAAAAAAGCAAAGAGTAGAGCCCAAAGGAGATAAATCTTATACATACCAATTAATCAGTTGCACAAAAATAGGTTTATCTTCGTTCTATTGGCTATTAGTTTTGAGAATTCCAACGGATGAAATCACTTAAGAAATTTTTGAAGTCCAAAGCGTATGAACGCATACCGCTTACCCTTACCGAAACCAATCATTTTGAAATCAACGCGAGAATCAATGAAGTTTCGGGTCGATTTATTCTGGATACTGGAGCGTCCAACACTTGTGTGGATATGGACAAAGTTGAATTTTTCAAAATGGTTTCCAAAACTTCTGATATTAAAGCGGCTGGTGCTGGCGCTACTGAGATGGAAACCTTAATTTCCACTAAAAATCGAATCGAAATAGGGAATTGGTCAAAGAAAAAGCAAAAAATTGTGCTGTTTGACTTAGTTCATGTGAACGAAGCGCTTACCGCCCACGACACCCTTCCGGTTGATGGTATTATTGGCGCAGATATCCTAAAAAAAGGCAAGGCGGTAATTGATTACGACAAGCAATGCTTGTATTTGAAATCTAGATAGGTCTACTAAAATAAAAAGGGGAAACCTCTAAGAAATTTCCCCTCCAATTCCATAAATATTCTTCTAAAGTTCCAATGCCTTTTTCACATTGTTGTCCATCAACAATTCCTGAGGATTTTCCAATGCCTCTTTTACGGCCACTAAGAAACCAACAGATTCTTTTCCATCAATAATTCTATGGTCATAAGAAAGGGCCACATACATAATCGGCGCTATAACCACTTGGCCATCTTTGGCAATGGGTCGCTCTACAATATTGTGCATTCCCAAAATTCCACTTTGTGGAGGATTGATAATGGGTGTGGAAAGCATGGAACCAAATACCCCACCATTGGAAATGGTAAAGGTTCCGCCAGTCATTTCATCCACAGTTATCTGACCATCTCTTGCTCGTATGGCCAAACGTTTCACCTCAGCCTCCACCCCACGGAATGTCAAGTTTTCTGCATTTCGGATAACCGGAACCATCAGTCCTTTAGGGCCGGAAACTGCAATACTAATATCACAGAAATCGTAAGTAATCATCTCTTTGCCATCAATCATAGAATTCACAGCAGGATACATTTGCAAAGCTCTGATGACAGCCTTGGTAAAGAAGGACATAAACCCTAAACTTACTCCATGTTTCTCCTTGAATTCTTCCTTGTATTGTTTGCGTAGTGTAAAAATCGGAGACATATCCACCTCATTAAAGGTGGTCAACATTGCTGTCTCATTCTTGGCCGAAACCAGTCGCTCTGCCACTTTTCTACGTAGCATGGACAGTTTGGAACGGGATTCGCCCCGACTTCCTCCCGTGGGAGTGCCCATAGATGGTACTGCTTGCACGGCATCTTCTTTGGTTATTCGGCCATCTCTTCCTGTACCACTGACTGCTGAGGGTTCAATTCCTTTTTCATCTAATATCTTTTTGGCAGCAGGTGAGGGTGTTCCTGAAGCATAGGTTTCTGTTTTAGTTTCAACAGGTTTTGGTGCTTCAACGGGTTTTGCCTCTTCTTTAGGAGCTGCTTTTTCTTCCGCTTTAGGTGCATCTCCTCCTTCTGGCTTAGCGGCGCTGGTATCGATTAGACAAACCACTTCTCCAACCGCAACGGCATCTCCTTCTTCGGCCTTAAGGGTAATTATGCCGCTTTCTTCCGCAGGAAGCTCCAATGTAGCTTTATCAGAATCAACTTCGGCAATTGCCTGGTCTTTTTCTACGTAATCTCCGTCTTGCACCAACCACTCTGCAATTTCAACTTCGGTTATGGATTCTCCCGGTGAAGGGACTTTCATTTCTAGAACCATTCCTATTTGTGTTTATGCTTTTATATTATCGAATTAACATATTGTCTTTACTCTTGTCAAAAACGTATTCCAATACCTGGGCATGACGTCTTTGGGAACGAACCGCACTTCCCGCGGCAGGTGCTCCATAAAATCTTCGGGATGCCACCCTAAATTGTTTGGCTTCATCCAAATGCATCAACAAATGCCCCCAAGCTCCCATGTTTCGGGGTTCTTCTTGGGCCCAAACAATATCTTTAGCTGATTTGTACTTCTTAATGACTTTTCTGATTTGATCGGCTGGTAATGGGAACAATTGTTCAACCCGAACCAATGCTACGTCGTCCCTTTCCAACTTTTCCTTTTTATCCAGCAAATCATAATAGAACTTTCCAGTACAGAAGACCAAAGTTTTAATTTTGGAAGCAGTTGCCTCCTTATCATCAATAACCATTTGGAAACTTCCATTAGCCATTTCTTCCTTGGTCGAAAGCACTTTGGGATGACGCAATAGACTTTTCGGCGTGAAAACCACTAATGGCTTTCTAAAATCTGCTTTCATTTGCCTACGTAGCAGATGAAACATATTCGCCGGGGTGGTCACATCAGCCACATACATATTGTCCTTTGCACAGAGCTGAAGGTATCTTTCCATTCTAGCGGATGAATGTTCTGCCCCCTGACCTTCATAACCATGTGGAAGCAATAGCACCAATCCATTTTGTAATTTCCATTTGTCTTCTGCGGATGAAAGGTACTGGTCTATGATAATTTGGGCACCATTGCTAAAATCCCCAAACTGCGCTTCCCATATAGTCAAGGTCTTTGGACTTGCCATAGCATAGCCATAATCAAAGCCCATTACCGCATATTCGGAAAGGAGTGAATTATAGATATGGAATTTCCCGTTTTGATTTTTCCCCAAATCATTCAGTAGCGTCACCTCCTCCTCATGCATTTCCGTTTTGATTACGGCATGGCGGTGTGAAAAGGTGCCCCGCTCAACGTCCTGACCCGTCATTCGAACATCAAATCCTTCTTCAATCAACGAACCATAGGCCAACAATTCTCCCATGGCCCAGTCCAATTGATTGTCCTCAAAATACATCTTATGTCGACCCTGAACCAAACGTTCCAGTTTTCTTAGGAATTTTTTCCCTTCAGGAAGCACGGTAATACTTTCTGCTACCTCATTCAACTTTTTTAAGTCATATGAAGTATCCATTGTCGCCAACATCTTATCCTCCACCACTTGTCCAAAACCCTCCCATTCATCTTGCATAAATGGAGTAATGACCGTTTTTTCGATTTTTCGGGAGTCCAGTAAGTCTTCTTCCAGATTCTTTTTGTACTCCACCTCAAGGGCTTTCACAAAATCAGCGTCAATTATACCTTCCGCCAAAAGCTTTTCCGCATAAATGTCCCTTGGGTTCTTATGCTTGGAAATAGCTTTGTATAATAGAGGTTGTGTGAATTTAGGCTCATCCCCTTCATTATGCCCATACTTTCTATACCCCAACAAATCCAAGAAAACATCTCGCTTATATCTCATACGATATTCCAGAGCGAAAGTGGAAGCATGTACTACGGCCTCAGCATCATCCGCGTTTACGTGAAGCACAGGTGATAGCGTTACTTTCCCCACATCGGTACAATAGGTGGATGACCTGGCATCCAAGTAATTTGTGGTAAATCCTATTTGATTGTTCACCACAATATGAATGGTTCCTCCAGTTTGATACCCATCCAAGCGTGCCATCTGAATCGTTTCATAGACCACTCCTTGTCCTGCAAAAGCAGCATCTCCATGAACCAAAATAGGTAATACTTCTGATACATTTTCTTGATGGTCCCGGTCTTGTTTGGCCCTGGTTATTCCTTCTACAATGGAATTTACGGTTTCCAAATGGGAGGGATTGGGGGCAATATTCATATTGACGATTTTCCCAGAATCCGTTTCCCGTCTAGAAGTCCATCCCAAGTGATATTTTACATCCCCATCAAAGATGGTTTCTTCATAATCCTTACCATCAAATTCACTGAAAATGTCTTTAGGGGACTTTCCAAAAATATTGGTCAATACATTCAAACGACCACGGTGGGCCATACCCATCACAAACTGCTTTACCCCTGCATCAGCGGCTTTTTCAATAATGACATCCAAAGCCGGAATTAGGGTCTCTCCGCCTTCCAATGAAAAACGTTTTTGGCCCACATATTTGGTGTGAAGAAAGCTTTCAAAGGAAACAGCTTCATTCAACTTCCTTAGGATATTTTTCTTTTCATCGGCTGAGAAATTGGGATGATTGTCATTTACATTCAGCCAGTCTTGAATCCATTGGATACGTTCTGGAGTCCGTATGTACATGTATTCTACCCCAATGGCATCGCAATAAATACGTTCCAAATGGCCGATGATGTTCTTAAGTGGACTAGGTCCAATTCCGAGAACTTTACCAGCATCAAAAGTGGTTTCCAAATCTGCTTCAGAAAGCCCAAAATTGGATAAATCCAATGTGGGCTCATACTTTCTCCGTTCTCTTACCGGATTGGTTTGGGTAAACAAATGTCCTCTTGAACGGTATCCATCAATCAGCTTGATGACTTGAAATTCTTTCTGTAGGGATTGGGGAACCTCTAATTGTTGCCCATTGGAAAGTGCCAAAGTTCCATTGGAAGAAGCTATATCCAAATTATCCAAGGAACTTTCCAGACCAAAATCAAATCCCTGAAAAAAAGCCCTCCAACTGGGCTCAATACTGTCCGGGCTTGTTAGGTATCTTTCATATAACTCTGCAAAAAAAGAAGTATGTGCAGCGTTTAAAAAGGAATATTTATCCATTGACCACCTTTAACTAAAATCAATCTAAAAAATTAACACAAAAATACAATAAATCCCCGTGGTTCTTGAACAAACTTGAAGACAAAAAACTTTATGTTCCAAACTGCCGCCTCAGGTTCACCTTCTGCCATTCCCTTTTCAAAATTAGAAAACTGACTGCTCCGGCCATATCGACCACATCAGTCGTTTCAATCTGTCTCACCTTATCCTCTGAGACGTCCACAATATAAAGTAAGTTGAGATACTCAGGAAATTGTTCCAAGATTAAGCGGTATATCTTTTCGTGCAGTTCTGTTTTGAGCTTTTCTGGTGATGGATTGTGTGAAACGTTCAATTGAAGATTGGCCAGTTCAAAATCCTTTTTTAACTGAGCTACCAAATTTGCATATAACTCTGAACGTTTTGCTTCTTCAAGAACTTGTTTGCTATCTTCAAATTGAGGATTATCCATTTGAATTACAATTGTAAAACTAAATCAAGTTAAATTACCCGTCGAAGATAGGGAGGAAAACAGATTCAGCATATAAAAAAACCCGCATCAAGCGAGTTTTTATGTTTGGATTATGCTCTTATTTTTTGTTCCCAATCCCATGCGGATTTCATAGCGTCATCTAAAGATGACTCCGCTTTCCAACCCAAAACATCATTTGCCTTTTGAGTATCAGCATAGGCTTGGATTACATCGCCTGGTCTTCTATCGGCAACTTTATAATTCAGTTTTTGCCCGGATACTTGCTCAAAACTGTGAATAACTTCCAAAACTGAACTTCCTTTACCAGTACCTAAATTAAATACTTCGAAGTTCTCTTGATTTTTATCCTCAAGTAGCCGTTCTAAGGCCACCACATGTGCCTTTGCTACATCCACCACATGGATATAATCTCGAATACAGGTACCGTCCTCAGTAGGATAATCATCTCCAAAAACAGACAATTGTTCTCTTAGACCAACACCTGTTTGGGTGATGAAAGGCACCAAGTTTTGTGGTACCCCGATAGGTAATTCCCCTATCTCCACACTGGGGTGGGCTCCAATTGGATTAAAATAGCGTAGGGCAATGGCAGAAAGGGATGGATTCACCTTACAGGTATCCTTAATGATTTCCTCCCCTACTTGCTTCGTATTCCCATATGGGGATTCGGCCGGTTTTACTGGAGCGCTCTCCGTAATGGGCATGGAATCTGCTTGTCCGTAAACCGTACAGGAGGAGCTGAAAATGAATCTAGCGCTATCTTTTTGGGTCAACTGCTGAAGAAGGTAAACTAAAACCCCTAAATTATTTTCATAATACAATAAGGGGTTCTCCACACTTTCCCCCACTGCTTTTGAAGCGGCAAAATGAATTACTCCTTCAATGTCATCGTGATTAGCGAAAAAGTTTTGGACCGAAGATTTATCCCTCAAGTCCATTTTTTCAAAATGTGGTTTTTTTCCACTTATGGCTACAATACCATCCAATACGTTTTCAGAAGAATTGGAAAGATTGTCTATGATGACCACCTCAAATCCTTTGTTTTGAAGTTCAACTACAGTGTGGGAGCCAATAAATCCCAGACCACCGGTTACCAGTATTTTCATTGTTATGCGTTTACGAAGTCAATGACCAATTGGGTTATGAATGCGATTTGTTCATCATCCAGTTCTGTATGCATGGGCAATGACAATACTTCTTTGACCAATTGGTTGGTCACCGTAAAATCCGCTTCGTCATAACGCTCATCCATATATGCCTTTTGCCTATGCAGAGGAATTGGATAATATACTCCACAAGGAACGCTGTTTTCATTGAGATGTTGCACCAGACCATCTCTTTTTCCGTTTAAAATTCTTACAGTATACTGGTGAAATACGTGACAATCACAGGTATCGCAAATACCTTCGCATCCATTTACGGTTTTGGGTAAAACGATGTGTTCTTGACCAGAAAGGGCATTTGAATATTTTCGAGCGGCTTCTCGTCGTTTGTTATTGTACTTGTCAAGGTTTGGCAACTTTGCATTGAGTACCGCCGCTTGAATGGAATCCAATCTGGAGTTCACGCCAATTACATCGTGGTGATATCTTTTGTACATACCATGATTGACCATACCGCGAATGGTATGCGCCAAATCATCATCATTGGTAAAAATGGCTCCCCCATCACCATAGCAACCTAGATTTTTCGATGGAAAAAAGGAAGTGGAGGCTACATGCCCTATGGTTCCCGCTTTTTTCTTTGTGCCATCTTTTGAAGTGTGGACAGCTCCGATACCCTGTGCATTATCCTCAATCACATATAAGTTGTGTTTGTTTGCCAATTCCATAATGGCATCCATATCGGCACATTGTCCAAAAAGATGCACGGGAACAATCGCTTTGGTTTTTGGAGTGATTGCCTTTTCAATAGCTTTTATATCGATATTAAAAGTATCCTTTTCAACATCCACAAGGACCGGAGTTAGATTAAGAAGGGCGATAACCTCTACAGTAGCGGCAAAAGTAAAATCAGCAGTAATTACCTCATCTCCCGGTTTTAAACCCAAACCCATCATACAAATCTGGAGTGCATCCGTCCCATTGGCGCAAGGGATGACATGTTTCACATCTAAATACTCCTCCAAACTTTTTTGAAACTCATGGACTTTTGGGCCATTGATGAAGGCCGAAGAATCCAAAACCTCCGAAATCGAGGTATTCACTTCTTCCTTGATTTCTTCATATTGACCTTTGAGGTCAACCATCTGTATTTTTTTCATGAAAATGGATTGTGGCGCAAAATTAAGAAATAATGATGCGGCAATCACCTAAGTCGGAAAGAATGTATTTTAGCGGAAAATACCTATCTGTGCGATTCATTTATAATCTTCTTATTCCTGTAGTTTGGTTTGCACTTTACGTTGTTTCCTTGTTCAATGAAAAAATACGACTGTTTGTTTCTGGGAGAAAACAGACGTATTCCATTTTGGAAGAGAAAGTAAATCCAGAAGATGAGGTAATCTGGATTCATGCGGCTTCGTTAGGCGAATATGAACAAGGTCTTCCCATATTGGAAAACATCAAGAAAGACTATCCAAAATATAAGATATTACTTACCTTTTTTTCTCCGTCAGGATACGAGGTCAAGAAAGATAGCACCCCTGCAGATGTAGTGGCATATCTGCCTTTGGATTCAACATCGAACGCAAAACGTTTTATAGATTTAGTCCATCCCAAACTGGCTATTTTCATTAAGTATGAAATATGGCCCAACTATCTCAAAGCGCTTAAAAAAAGGACAATTCCAACCTTGTTGGCTTCCGCCTTATTTTCAAAGCGACAAATATTTTTTAAATCCTATGGGAGCTATATGCGTAAATCCCTTAATACGTTCCAACACTTTTTTGTTCAGGATGAAAACTCAAAAATGCTACTTGAATCCCTTAATCTTACCAAGGTTACGGTGAGTGGGGATACGCGTTTTGATAGGGTTACTAAAATTTTGAGCAGAGACAATCACTTGGATTTTATGGAGTCTTTCAAGAAAGACGAAACCTGCTTCGTAGCCGGAAGTACTTGGCCAGAGGATGAGAGAATCCTAGTTGAATATATTAATTCTACCTCCGAATCCCTCAAATTTGTCTTGGCTCCCCATACCATGAAAGCTGCGTCCATAGAAAAATTGGTCGAAAGCATTTCCAAGCCTGTCATGAAATATTCTGAATTAGATTCAGGCGAAATTGCCAAAGCAGAAGTTTTAGTTATTGACACTATTGGGTTGCTTACCAAAATATACAGCTATGCAGACATTGCTTATGTAGGCGGTGGTTTTGCTACTGGATTGCACAATACACTTGAACCCGCCACCTTTGGTATTCCCGTAATTATTGGACCTCAATATGAGGGATTTAAGGAAGCCGAAGAGTTGGTTGAAAAAAGGGGAATTATCCCCATACAGGATATTAATTCATTTACCAAACTGATGTCCCGATTTATGGATGACCCTTCATTCCAATCAGAAACTGGACAAATCAATGCGTCCTATATTCAAAGTAATCAGGGAGCTACTACGAGGATAATGAATCACATCCATTCGATTCTATAATTTTCCTTAGCTTTAAAAACATCAACCAAACCAATATGGAACGTAAAATTTTATGGATTGCCGTTATTGTGGCTCTGGCTGGATTTCTATTTGGTTTTGATACCGTAGTGATTTCCGGAGCCGACAAAAAACTTCAAGAACTTTGGAATTCTTCTGATACTTTTCATGGCATTGTGGTTATGGGCATGGCCCTGTGGGGAACGGTCATTGGGGCACTCTTTGGAGCGATTCCCACCAATAAGTTAGGTAGAAAGAAAACGTTGGTATGGATTGGAGTGTTGTATTCTGTTTCGGCATTAGGCTCTGCGTTGACCCATGACCCCATTAGTTTTGCAGTTTTCAGATTCATTGGAGGTTTGGGGGTTGGCGCTTCCACCATCGCGGCGCCAGCCTATATTTCAGAAATAGCTCCAGCCAAAAACAGAGGGAAATTGGTCGGGATGTACCAGTTTAATATTGTCTTTGGTATTTTGATTGCCTATTTATCCAATTATCTCTTAAGTGGGATTAGCGACCAAGATTGGCGCTTTATGATAGGGGCTGAAGCCATCCCCGCGATTCTTTACACCACATTGGTTTTTTACGTACCCAAAAGTCCCCGTTGGTTGGTAGTTAAAGAACGTTATGACGAAGCCGAGTCTGTAATCACTAGCTTAAAGTTGGATTTTAGCCTAAAAGATTTAAAAGATGATGTGAAAAGTACCCTAACTACAGGCACTCAAGAAACCATCTTTATGAAAAAGTACCGCTTTCCTCTAATCTTAGCGTTTTTGATAGCATTTTTCAATCAATGGTCGGGCATCAATGCCTTTTTGTACTACGCTCCACGCATCTTTGAGCTAGCAGGTTTAGGTGAGAGCACGGCCTTGTTAAGCAGCATTGGTATTGGGGTTACCAACCTCGTATTTACGTTGATTGGGATTTATTTGATTGATAGACTGGGGAGAAAGCAGCTAATGTATTTCGGGTCTATTGGTTACATTGTTTCCCTATCCCTGGTTTCGGCCGCTTTCTTTTTGAACTGGACAGGTATGGCCGTCCCTATTTTCCTCTTTGTTTTTATAGCCTCCCATGCTATTGGGCAAGGTGCCGTAATATGGGTTTTCATTTCTGAAATATTCCCGAATCATCTCAGGGGTTCAGGGCAGGCTTTCGGTTGTTCCACGCATTGGGTTCTTGCCGCTTTGATTCCCTCCTTTGTTCCTTTTCTTTTCGGCAAGATTGGCCCTGGAATAGTATTCGGGTTTTTTGCTTTTATGATGATTCTACAACTGCTTTGGGTCTTCTTTATGATGCCAGAAACCAAAGGGATAAGTTTGGAAGAGCTAGGCAAAAAGCTTATTCGAAAAGAATCCTAAACTAATTATTGCACTACAGACCCAAAACAACACCTTTGGTCGAATAAGGTCACTTTGACCGCAAACCATAAGCGGATAATTCCGTAAATTGATGAAAATTACACTATTATGAGTAATGGAGTTTCTTTTAGCGATAAGTTGCTGGTGGGATTCTTGCGTTTTATGGTTATTGTTCTTGTGATAATACTTGTAGCTATTCCAATCTGTATTTTGCTAGACCTTGTCGGCATCCTTTGATTCACTTAGACCTAAAATAAGATGGCCTCTTTCTGCATGGCATTCTCAATGACCTTAATGTAGGAATCAATGGTTTTTTCAAGTTTTACCGGTTCAGCCACATTTATGTTACCTCTCCAAATCAATGCCCTATCCTTTTCTACGCAAATGCAATATAAAGATGTTTCTGCCGTGTAAATTTTGAAGGTTTCATAGTAATCCGTATCGTAATAAACCTTCTGATTATTTAGATAATCATTGCTGAATTGATTATACAGATTATCAATACCATTCATCCGTTGCCTGAAGGTTTCCCGGTTTTCGGACCCTACTATTTTGGTCAGCAGTATGGCGTCAAAACCTTTGGCCAATAGACTTTGTTCTACCTCGTCTAAATCGGCTTCCGTTTTTTCAGAGGTAGTAAACTCTTTATCAAATAGTTCCAAACTTCTTTCCGCTTCAAAGCCTTTATTGCGCAAAGCATCGCGCAGTCTAGTTTCAAAAGCTGTCCTAACTTCATCATCTTGGGTCATCCCAACCACCAAAACCTTATAAACCTGATAGGTGTCCGCATCAGGACTCTTCCACGAGCTTATCAGTTTTGGTGAGGCGCAGCCCAGAAAAAGTATGGCTACAAAAGTGATGACACAATATTTCATTTCGGATTTAATTTTGTGATTTATAGGTTTTAATGTCTAACGAAAACACCTTGCCTTTTCTCCAATTGTCTTTTCAATTCATTGATTGTTTCCGCCATTGCTTTTTCAAAGTTATCTGTATTTGCTTTAGCAAATAGTCTGGGTCCGGGAGCACTTAGTTCGATTTCACACACCTTACCTTCCCCTGTTCTATCGTTCTCTTCCTTAAAAAGGACATTGGCCTTTATTACCCACTGATATTTCTTTCCAAGTCTATCCAGTTTTTTGAGCAATAACTCACTAAGGGATTCGCTTGTACTCATCTTTTGATATTGAATGTTGACTATCATCTGTTATTGATTTAAGATACATTCAAAACTACGTGGGATACCTCCCAAAAGAAATGACAATTGTCAGTTTTTCTTCACTTACCTAAATGGAAAGGTTGGCCTGTACTTTGCAAAACCGAAAACCAAAATTCGCTCTCCAAGTCTATTTTTTTCCTTTTTTGAGTCACCTGGGTAATAGGTATGTAGACATATTGATTATTGACCTTACTAATTACAAATCGGGTTTTGCCAGCCATCGCTCCATGGACTGCATGGTATGCCAATCTGCTGCAGTACACACTATCGCTCGAATTGGCAGGAGCACTCCTGATAATGTAGCTAGGGTCAATATATTTTATGGTGATTGAAATATCACTGAAATGTTCTTTGATTTTATCCTTCAAGAAAAGTCCAATATCCTGATGCTGCACATTTCCTGAGGCATCTTTAACAACATCCCTTTTTTGAAACAACTGTTGTCCTGCTCCCTCCGCAACAACAATAACCGCATGTCTTTTGTCCACGAGACGTTCACGAAGTACTTCAAAAAAACCATTCGGTCCTTCCAATTGAAAATCCATTTCAGGAATCAGAACAAAATTGACCACTGGCATAGCCAAAGCGGCAGAAGCTGCAATAAAACCACTATCCCTTCCCATCAATTTGATTATGGAAATCCCATTATACGCTCCGGCGGCTTCGTTATGGGCATCCCTCAAAATGGAGCCCGCAACATCAAAGGATGTTTCGAAACCAAACGACTTATCAATTATGTCTATATCGTTATCTATGGTCTTGGGAATCCCAACTACACCAATCTTTAGACCTTGTTTGGCGATTTCTTCGCCAATGGCATCCACACCTTTCAACGTTCCGTCACCTCCTATGGCAAACAAAATATCCACGTTGTTTGCAGCCAAGGTTTTTACCATTACGGAAACATCCTGCCCCCCTCTTGAAGAACCTAAAAACGTCCCTCCAAACAGGTGAATATCCTTAACCTTGTTCGGTGTTAAATCAACAAAACCATGACCCATATCAGGGTTTAGGCCTTCATAACCGTAGGGAACACCAAGAATCTTTTTAATACCATAGAAATAATGCAGGGCCATGACTATACCTCGAATCACATTGTTGATTCCAGGGCAAAGTCCTCCACAGGTCACAATTGCTGCGGTAGTATGTGAAGGGTCGAAAAACAAATTTTGTCGAGGTCCGGCTTTTTCCAAGCACAGGGGTTCTTCTCCTTTTTCTAGACAATGCGTGTAGTTGTCTCTTGAAAGGTCAAACACAAATTTCTCTTCCTCATCCACAAAATTGAAAATATTATCTCCCCTAACAGTACTCAACTGCAGGGGAGATTTATATTGTGGGATACCTAAATTTCTATTTTGAAATTCCATTTTCCCTTTCAAATCATTTTAAGATTAAAAAACTTCGTTCAAATTATGATGTGAGTCAATTAGTGGTCCTCCATTTAGGATTTCCTCAGAAGACTCACTTGCGAATTTATCAAAATTTATGTGGAACGAATGCGCCAATTGGATGGCTTTACTCACATAGGCCCCTTTCTGCAACCAAGTGTTCATAGGGTCTAACATTTCTGTTGGAACTCCCGGGCAGTATTTTGGCATATACAAACCAAAAATAGGATGGGCCTCATATTCTACATTATCGAGTTGCCCTTCCAAAATGGCGGAAATCATGGCTCTGGTATACTTCAATTTGATTCTTGAACCTACCCCATAAGGACCACCACTCCATCCTGTGTTTATCAACCAAACATTCACCCCAGCTTCGGTCATTTTTTTGCTCAACATTTCGGCGTACACTGCTGGATGTAGGGGCATAAATGGTTCTCCAAAACAGGCTGAGAACGAAGGTACAGGTTCGTTGATACCTGCTTCCGTACCTGCTACCTTGGCCGTATAACCAGAAATAAAATGATATGCCGCTTGACCGGGAGTCAATTTAGATACCGGGGGTAAAACCCCAAAAGCATCACAGGTCAAGAAAAAGATATTCTTTGGATTGGATGCATAGGAAGGTGTCTGGATATTGTCGATATGCTCGATTGGATAACTTACACGGGTATTCTGAGTAATAGAACTATCAAAATAGTCCACTTCCTTGGTACCTTCTTTAAAGACGACATTCTCTAAAAGAGCTCCAGGTCGAATAGCACGATAAATATCCGGTTCTTTTTCCTCCGTGAGGTCAATTACTTTTGCATAACAGCCCCCTTCAAAGTTGAAAATGGTGTTATCAGCCGTCCAACCATGCTCGTCATCCCCGATCAATTTTCTGTCTGGATCTGCCGAAAGTGTGGTCTTACCTGTTCCTGATAGTCCGAAGTAAATCGCTGTGTCGCCGTCTTTACCCACATTGGCAGAGCAGTGCATAGGAAGTACGTTCCTATCTACCGGTAGAATGAGATTTAAAGCGGTAAAGACCCCTTTCTTCATCTCCCCAGGATATTCCGAACCTCCAACCAGTGCGACTTTACGGGTGTAATTCAAAATAGAGAAGTTTCCTGCTATAATTCCAAATTCCTTTGGATTTGGACACTCGTACCCCGGAGCACATAGTACCAACCAATCTTCTTCAAAACCTTCCAATTCTTCTTCAGGAAGTCTTAAAAACATATTTTTAATGAAGTAATTGGACCAAGGAAACTCGGTAACCGTACGCACATTGGTGCGGTATTCCGGGTCCGCACATACTGCTGCATCACGAACATAGATTTCCTTACCGGAAAGGTAATTCACCACCGCATCGTATAGCTTATCAAAATTTTCAGGGGAAATGGCCTTATTGATACGCCCCCACCAAATTCTATCTTTGGTGTAGTCATCTTTTACCAAAAAACGGTCCTTTGGTGATCTTCCTGTAAATTTTCCTGTATTAATGCTCAATGTTCCATTATCGTTTTCTACCCCCATCCCTTTTTCCAAAGTGATTTTTTGAAGCGTCTCGGCATCTAAATTCCAATGCGCTGTAACGTTTTTCAGACCATACTTGGCCAAATCTTTTGTTTTTCCCATAACTAAACTCATAACTATTGGTATTAAAAAATTAGAAGCTCCATATCCATGGAACCAGAAAAATTGTTGCGATAAAAAATAGAAGGAGCAAAGGCCCTCCTACTCTTACGTAATCCATAAATCGATACCCACCAGCGGTCATTACCATGGCATTGGTAGTTGTCCCTACTGGGGTCAAAAAAGCAGTTGAGGCACTTACCGCGACGGCTATCATAAAAGGTTCTGGAGAAACCCCCAGAGTAGTGGATGCCATAATGGCTATTGGCGCCATTAAAACTGCGGTTGCCGAGTTGTTAATCGTTTGACTAAATGCGGTAGTCAATAAGAAGATTCCCGCTAGCAGCGCAATTGGACTTAAGGCTCCCAAAGAGTCCACCAGGCTAGTTGCCGCAATTTGGGCAACTCCTGTTTTTTGAAGCGCCAATCCCATAGGTATCATAGCTGCTATCATAACCACACTGGTCCAACTAATTCCTTTATAAGCTTTTGATATGGGGACACAACCCGAAAGCATCATAATTCCAGCACAAATGAGTGCAGCAATTGCACCGGGAAGAATATTGAGTACCAAAAGCAAAATCATTAAAACTAGAGTCCCCAAAGCAATATAACTTCGTGGGGTAAGCGTATCTACATTTTTGGACAGGGCTTCAGGACTTCCCGAAATCACAACATTTTCATATAGGGATTTCAAGTGTTCTATCTTTTCCCATTGTCCCCTGATAATAAAGGCATCACCTGCTTCAATTTTTATCCTGCCTTTTAAAGGTTTATTGTCTCGGGAAGCAGCCAAAAGTTGAACCTCCATCTGATTGAGGTAATACCCCAAACCAATGGTTTTCCCCACCAGTATTGATTTCGGAGTAATAATCATTTCTGCCATTCCAACTTCTTGGTTTATAAATTCATTTTTAAGGCTATCCATTTCCGGTTTCAAGGGAATAATCCCTAACTGAAAAGTCTGCATTAACCTATCTATCGCCGCGGCATCACCTTTGACCGTGATTATATCGTGATAGCGCATCTCGGTTTCCGGACCGGGCATTTCTACAAATTCAGGTATACCTCTCAACGGTTTTGGATGTCTGCGTTTTAAGCGCATTAAGGATACACCGAAGGTGTTTTCAAAATCCCAATCCTTTATTTGTGTGCCAATTAATCTTGACATGGAACGAATTCTCAAGCGATAAATACTGTCGGCGATACTATAATTTTCAATCCACTTATGCATCTCTTGGTCTATGGCCACTGGTTTGTTTTCAGTAGTATGGCTTGGCAACAATCTATACCCAACATATCTGAAATACAGTATGGAGATTATCAATAGCGGCAGGCCGATTAGGCTAAACTCAAAAAATGAAAATCCATCGAATCCATTCTCCGCCAATGAATTACTAACAATAATGTTAGGAGGCGTCCCTGTAAGTGTCAGCAGTCCTCCAGTGTTGGAACCAAAGGCTACGGGCATCAATAATTTAGAGGGTAAACTACCTGCACTCCAAGCCGCTGTGACGGTTACCGGTAATAAAGCAGCAACCGTTCCTGTATTACTGACAAATCCAGAAAGAAGGCTAGAGCCTGTTGTGATTATCACTAGCAATCTTGGCACATTATTTTTCGCCCATTTTATAAAGTAGCGCCCTGCTACGGCTGTCCATCCCGTTCTTGCCAACCCCTCTCCGATAATGAATAAGGCAGCAATCATAATCACCGTAGTGTTGCTGAAACCACTAAGGGTCTCATTCATGTCCAGAATTCCGAAGAGAAACAATGAAATCATGGACATTAAGGCTACCACATCAGGTGGAAACTTTCCCCAGATGAATAGAAGAATTGTAATACCAAGTATTACCAGGAGTGTATACATCGCTCAAAATGGAATAAATCAGTCCAAAGCCAATACCGGAATCTCTGAATGAAGCGTTAAAAGCTTGGTCAAACGACCTTCAGAAGGTGTTCCTGCCACCGAGTGATTTCTGGGTAAAATTGCCAGTAAATCAATGTTCTTTCCGTTGATATAGTTTAAAATCCCTTGCTCTATATCCTCATTCTTGCTGAACGAATGCTCTGTGTAAAAATGTTCCAAGTAATACTCCAAAAGATGTTCAGTCCTATCCACAATGGCTTCTTCAGCATATACCGATTCCTTATATATGGTAAGAACATGTACCTTGGAATTAAACGTTCTGGCAACAGTCAAAAGCATATTCAACACCTCTTTGTCCTCTATTTCTTCTTTACCCATTACCAAAGCTATTTCCTTGGGTTGTTTGACTTCGCATCCATATGGAATGGAAATCACTGGACAATTGGCTTCCAGAACCAATTTTGAAGTATGGGTAATGGCCTCATCCGTAGTTTTATCTCCCATGGTACCCATAATAATCAAATCCACCTTTTGATTGATTTGAGTAACCAAAATGGTTTCTATAACATTCCCTGAAACGCTGTTGAAGACAGGTTCATTCTTTGTTTTCACATTAAAGGAACCTAATATTTTCCTGAAGTTTTCTTTGAGTTCTTTCTCTTCTTTTTCTGTTGAGGGCATTACACCCACGTAAAGGGCGAGTATATCAGTACCCCTATTTGGTCCTACAAAGTTGATTGCGTATTCCAAAGCGTTCACAGAAGCTTCAGAGAAATCGAAGGGAATCAGAATTTTATTTATTGTGCTCATACCTGT
Source organism: Flagellimonas sp. (assembly GCF_965601775.1). Classification (GTDB taxonomy): domain Bacteria; phylum Bacteroidota; class Bacteroidia; order Flavobacteriales; family Flavobacteriaceae; genus Flagellimonas. The sequence goes on along the minus strand of NZ_OZ271837.1, from coordinate 549,927 downwards.
AAATTTTAATATTCATCCCAAAATTAGAGTGGCCCTTCGACCTAAAATATGACAGAAATCAGGTTTAGGGACAACCTCTTTAAGGTAGGTCTTTTTTGATGATTTTCTATTTGATTTAGTGTCATTTTTGCATCATAATTAGCTACCTTTAAGTCATAAACTAACTGCTGCTCATACTACAATGGATGTTGTTATAGGAATCGATATAGGAGGAACAAAAACCAAAATAGGCTTGGTCAACAAGGAAGGAGAATGCCTAGAAAAAACTTTTTTCCGTACCAAGGAATATCCAGATTTGGATGACTATCTCAACAAATTAAAGGAGACCTCCGAAAATCTTATTAAAGGTGTTGACAAGCCATTGAATATATTGGGGTGTGGTATTGGTGCTCCGAATGCATCCAGTAAAAATGGAACTATAGAGAATGCGAGCAACCTTTTATGGAAAGGTAGTGTTCCTTTTCTTGAAAAGTTTCAAGAAAAAATGCCCATGCCAATGCGAATCATGAATGATGCCAGCGCAGCCGCTTTGGGGGAAATGCTTTTTGGAAGTGCAAAAAACATGACAGATTTCATTGCCATTACTTTAGGAACCGGATTTGGTGCCGGTATTGTAGCCAATGGACAATTGATTGATGGTTTCGACGGTTTTGCAGGTGAGTTGGGACATGTAGACATGACCATAGGAGATGGCAGGTTGACCGGACTCGGTGTAAAAGGTGGATTGGAAGCCTATGTATCGGCAACAGGATTAAAAAGAACTATTCTGCACATGCAGGCCAAATACCTTGTGGATAGTCGATTTAGAAGCATTGCCTTTAATGACCTGCATGGAGAAGATATTACCAAAGCTGCTGAAGAAGGAGATAAAATTGCCCTTATGGCCTTTGATTATACCGCAAAAATTATGGCGCAGGCCCTTGCCAACTTTACTGCGTTTACCCAACCCGCAGCTTTTATTCTTATGGGTGGACTTACCAACAGCGGTAAATGGATAATGGAACCTTTGGAGCGTTACTTCAATGAATTCCTTTTGGATGTATATAAAGGAAAAGTACAGCTAATGCATTCTGGCATGCAAGGGAAAACAGCAGCCATTTGTGGCGCTGCGGCCCTCATCTGGGAAACTCGGAAAGACTAAGCCTACCACCCTGCCATTCAGGCACATATCTATTCATCTACTTGAATACCTGATAGTTATCATATTTTTTCTGGTATGACGTCTCTAAATTTATCTCAATTAAATAGTAAACGTCATGAAACCAAAAAAGAATCCCAACGCAGAAGTAGGCAGAAATAGTAGTCTCTATTTCATGATAGGCCTATGCTCAATTTTGTTCGTTACTTGGCAAGCCCTTGAAGTAAAAGTATATGAAAAAGAAACCGAAGTATTAGACGTAGTTCAGGTTGTGGATAATCTTGATGAAGAAGTTCCCGTGACCAAAAATGTTATTACCGCTCCTCCCCCGCCTCCTCCCTCCGCTCCAGACGTAATTGAGATTGTTGAGGACATGGAAGACGTGGAGGAAACGGTCATAGAAAGTACTGAGAGCAGTCAAGACCTTTACATTGAAGATGCTATTGTTAGGATTGATGATGTTGAGGTTGGAGAAGAGGAGGAAGAAATATCCGTTCCCTTTGCTGTAATCGAAAATGCGCCTGTATTTCCTGGATGTGACACTTGTCCTACGGAAGAAGAAAGGAAAGCATGCTTCAACCAAAAAATTCAAGAGCACATCCAAAGTAACCTAAAGTACCCTGTACCTGCTCTTGAAATGCGTATTTCAGGTCGTGTATTTGTCAAATTTGATATTGATACAAAAGGGAGGGTTACCAACATCCAAAGAAGAGGACCAGACCGTTTATTGGAAGATGAAGCTGTTCGTCTGATCGCTTCGCTACCTGCAATGAAACCTGGAATGCAGCGTGGAAAGGCAACCAAAATCACATACGCCATTCCTATAAACTTTCAAATACGATAGACGGATACGGGTTAAATACACTAGCTGACAATTGTCATGTTTTCTCAATATCCACGAACCTAATTTAGCCCAATAAATTAAAGTTTATGTGTCATCTGATTCAAAAATATAATGTCCCCGGACCAAGATATACAAGTTATCCCACGGTACCGTATTGGGATTTGGAAAGCTTTTCCGGCAAACTTTGGAAAGCGACGGTGACCCGGGTATATCAGGAAAACCAAGATGAAGGTATCAGTTTATATATCCATCTACCCTTTTGTGAAAGCATGTGTACTTTTTGTGGCTGTCACAAAAGAATTACCAAGAGGCATGATTTAGAATTGCCTTATATACAGGCTGTACTAAAGGAATGGGAACTGTATGTGAATCTTTTAGGCGATAAACCAAAAATAAAAGAACTTCACCTTGGTGGGGGCACACCCACCTTTTTCTCCCCTGAGAATCTCACCACCCTCATATCTGGTATTCTCAGAAAGGGAAAACAGGCAGAAGATGCTGAATTTAGTTTTGAAGGACATCCAAACAATACGACCAAAGCACATCTACAGGCTCTTTTTAATGTGGGGTTCAAAAGAGTCTGCTTTGGTGTGCAAGATTATAATGAAACCGTTCAAAAGGCCATAAACAGAATTCAACCCTTTGAACATGTAAAAAGAGTGACTGATTGGGCCAGGGAAATAGGATATACTTCCGTAGGTCATGATATCATTTATGGTCTTCCTTTTCAAACTTTGGAAAATGTGGAACAGACGGTTTTGATGACACAAGAGCTGAAGCCAGACCGGATTGCTTTTTACAGTTATGCCCATGTGCCTTGGATGAAGGGCAATGGTCAACGCGGTTACCGGGATGAAGACCTTCCTAACGCTTCCGAAAAAAGAGCACAATACGAAATGGGTAAAAAGATGCTCACCGATTTTGGATATAGTGATGTGGGAATGGACCATTTCGCGTTGCCTACGGATAAGCTATATAAAGCCATGGTAGGAGGTTACCTTCACCGAAACTTTATGGGCTATACTCCTTCCAAAACAAATCTTATGATTGGATTGGGAGTATCTAGCATAAGTGACAGTTGGTATGGTTTTGCCCAAAACGTAAAAAGCTTGGAAGAATATCAAAATCTGACATCACATGGTCTACTCCCAATTTTCAGGGGACATATTCTAAATACTGAGGATGAAACCATCCGTAGGCATATCCTAAACCTGATGTGCCAATACGAAACTGATTTTAATCAAGTAGAGAATGATTCGGAAGCGTTCAACCAAATCAAACTAAATCTTACGGAAATGGAAAGAGATGGTTTGGTAACACTAGAATCAAACAAAATAATGGTAACCACTAAGGGTAGGCCTTATATCAGAAATATTTGCATGGCCTTTGACTTGAAATTACATAGAAAAAAACCGGAAACACGATTGTTTTCGATGACCGTTTAATTTTAAAAACCATAACAATGAAAGGTATAATTGTCCCAGTAGATTTTTCAGAACAGTCCGAAAATGCACTAAAAGTAGCTGCCTCATTGGCGAAAGAACACAAATCAGAGTTATATGTTCTCCATATGTTGGAGCTTTCGCCTTCCATAATGAGTGAATCCGGCTATATAGCACAAGAGCAAGTGGTTCACCTTATTAAGGTTGGAGAGCAGCGATTCAACAAGTTTTTGGACAAACCCTATTTAAAAGGAATTAACATAATTCCAATCATCAAACATTACAAGGTTTTCCAAGAGGTTGATGAGATAGGTAAAAAGCATGAAGTTGACCTAATTGTGATGGGTTCCCATGGCACGGATGGATTAAAAGAGATTTTTATTGGTTCCAATACGGAGCGTGTAGTAAGAAGCTCAGATATCCCTGTTTTGGTGGTTAAGGGTGAAGTCGAACATTTTCAATTAAAGAATTTTGTCTTTGCCTGCAACTACAAAGAAGAAAACATTCCTGCCCTAAAAAAAGCCAAGCAAATGGCGGAGCTTTTTGGAGCTGACCTTAAGCTAATTTACATCAACACACCAGGGGATGAGTTCTTGAGCACTGAGGATATCTATACTCGAGTTTCCAAATTTTTGAACCTGGCCAAAGAAGGCCTTAACGTAGAAATTTACAATGACTATTCGGTTGAAAAAGGCATATTAAATTATAGTGATGCAGTTGGTGCCGATTTAATAGGTATTCCCACCCACGGCAGAAAGGGACTAACACACTTTTTTATGGGAAGTATTGGGGAGGATGTTGCAAATCATTCCAACATCCCAGTAATTACATTTAAAATCTAAATAGTTGGACTTTTTTTTGGTTGGTTAGTTTAATATTTAAGTAGTAGTTCAACAAAAAAGGGAGGCTTTCGCCTCCCTTTTACTTTTAAGCTCCATTAAACCGATTGTAAGCTGCTTGTTCCAATTCTTCCCTAAAATCAGGGTGTGCAATCGAAATAAGGGCATCTGCTCTTTGTTGGAGATTCATTCCATACAAATTGACTACCCCATGTTCCGTTGCAACATAGTGAACGTGTGCCCTTGTCGTAGTCACTCCAGCACCTTCCTTCAGAAAGGGAACTATTTTGGAAACTCCCTTGTTGGTTGCTGATGGCATTGCAAAAATAGGTTTCCCTCCTTTTGACAAAGAAGCTCCCCTGATAAAATCCATTTGCCCTCCAACCCCAGAAAATTGCCAACTTCCAATAGTGTCTGCACAGACTTGGCCTGTCAAATCGATCTCAATAGCACTATTGATTGCTGTCACTTTAGGGTTTCTTCGAATTCTGGCCGTATCATTGGTGTACCCAGAATCCCTGAAATCACAAATGGGATTGTCATCGATGAAATCGTACAACTTTTGTGACCCCACAGCAAAGCAACTTACAATTTTGCCCATTTTAATCTTCTTCTCAGCACCATTAATAACTCCGCTCTCAATTAGAGGCAACACGCCGTCTGAAAACATCTCGGTATGAATACCCAAATTCTTATGGTTTCCCAAATTGGAAAGTACCGCGTTGGGAATATTTCCTATTCCCATTTGTAATGTTGCTCCATCTTCAATTAAAGACGCTACATTCAATCCAATCTTGTTTTCAATTTCGGATAGCTCTCCAGCTTCATGTTGATGAATGGGCCTATCCACTTCCGCTGCTGAAGTAATTTCGTCAATATGTATGATTCCTGTACCATGGGTTCGGGGAACCTGTGGATTAATCTGGGCAATTACCTTTTTTGCGGTTCTTATCGCCGGCAATGCGACATCCACCGAAACCCCTAAAGAGCAAAACCCATGTTTATCGGGGCTTGAAACTTGAACGATGGCTACATCCAAAGGCAAAATATTGTTTTTGAAAAGCCAAGGAATCTCACTTAAAAAAATGGGTATATAACCCGCTCTTGGAGTGTTTACTGCTTTTCGAACATTGCCTCCCACAAAGCATGAGTTTAATCTAAAAGCATTGTAGTAAGGCTCTTGCACATACTTGGCAGAGCCTTCAGTATGAATTGAAATAAGCTCAACATTTTCCAGTTCATTGTGCCGCTCACAAAGTCCGTCAATAAGTTCATTTGGGGTCATGGCCGCTCCCTGTAAGAATACGCGGTCTCCTGACTTCACTTCTTTTACCACTTCTTCAATGGAAGTAATTTTCATAAATAAATGGGTTTATGGTTGATGACATTCAATTTTTGCAGTTGCCATATCGTTTTGGGAAATTTTTGGGGAAACGTAGGGAATTCCAAGCCCTAAACCACGAACAATAAACAACAGACCTACCAGTATCACAAAAATAGGAATGGCTTTTTTAACTTTTGCCTTAATAGGTCCTTTTAACCATTTGCTTGAAAAGACTACGGTTGTCATCAATGGGATGGTTCCTACTCCAAAAAGGACCATGTAGAGACCCGCTTGAAAAGTATTTCCCATAGCAATAGCCCCCAAAGTGGCCATATAGACCAGGCCGCAAGGCAGAAAACCATTTAGGAAACCTATGGTCAGAAAAGTATCCGCCGATTTTTTCTTGAGCTCTGCTCCCAACTTGGATTTTACTTTTCCAATAAGTCGATAGACAGGTGCTGCCAATTTGTTTGCTTTAGCATTACGCCGAGGCCACAATACCAAAACCACCATCATAATGCCAACGGCAATTGAAAGCTTCTGTTGTATTCCAAATAGAGCCAAACCTTTACCCAAAAAGCCAAAAAGCAATCCTATTATACCATACGCCATAAGCCGTCCTCCGTGGTAGAGGGCAAGCTGACCTATTTTGCGCCAGTTGTTTTCCCTATCCACTGGCAGCAAAAAGGCAATGGGGCCACACATACCCAAACAGTGTAGACTTCCCAAGAACCCAAAGACTATGGCGGTAAGAATCAACATTTAATAGGTGAGTTTTTCTTTGTGTAAAAAAACCTGTTTCTTGTAATTCCAAGATACAGTAATGTCCCAGCGACCGTCCACCAAGCGATTGTCAGGTATGAGCAAATGTGTATTGGACAAACTTATAGGAAAGTCAAAATCCAAGTGCTTGTTAGACGGTCTATATAGGGACACTTTACCTGTAATATTATTTAAGTCAAATTGTTCTGGAAAAGTGATGATAATACCTTTCTCAGTTTTTTTCACTTTCAATTTGGCTTCATTTTTTAAAGCAGAGTTGGCTGCGTCTATCTCATTTTGATAGGCCAATTCCTGCTTATAATAATCCTTTGTCACCAGGTCATGGTTGGCGCTGTCATCCATACTCATCCTGACCACAAAGTATAGGATAAAACAAATGAATGCGATAAATGCCATTACGATTCCGGTTCCCCAATTAATCTTCATATCCTTATTCTTTTAGTTATAGCTTCTAGGTGCTAAAAATTGGGTAACTGTGGTTTCAATCAGTTTGTCTCCACTATATACCCCGATTTTTAATCGGTCTTTGTCACCATTTAATGCTGAATTATTGATTTCTATAAAAAGTGTGCCTTCTGCCAGTTCTTCCGCAGGTACTTCAAAACTATCTTTGGACACCAATTTGATTGTCCCCTTGTGGGACAATAGCTTAAAGCTTACATCCGAGATATCCTTAGTGGTTTTGTTCACCAGTTTATAGGTGTATACATTGCTGATAATATTGTTTTCCTTTCTTTCATACAGCTGACCCGGAAGTCTCAAAATGTTGGCTTCCAATTCATTTCTAAGAAAGAGCATTCCTATCAACACTGCTATCAAAATTCCAAGCACGGCCGTGTAGCCTTTCATCCTTGGAGTAAACTTGAACTTTTCTTTTTTGGTGATTTCGTTTTCGCTAGCATATCGAATTAGCCCTCGAGGTTTATTGATGCTGTCCATAATATGGTCACACTCATCGATACAAGCGGTGCAATTCACACATTCCAACTGGGTGCCATTTCTGATATCAATTCCGGTAGGACATACATTCACACATTGAAAACAATCGATACAATCTCCAAAACCCAAAGCATCCCGGTCTTCGTTCTTTCTGAACTTCTTTCGCCCATTTTCAGCTTCCCCACGTTTATGGTCGTAAGCAACCACTATGGATTTATCATCTAGCAATACGCCTTGTAGTCTACCATAAGGACAAGCGATTATACAAACCTGTTCCCTAAACCAAGCAAACACGAAATAGAAAACCCCGGTGAAAATCAGAAGAGGAACAATAGTCCCTAAATGGGCCATTGGACCATCCGTGACATATCGTATCAGTCTATCACTGCCGATCAAATAGGCCAGAAAGATATTGGCGATGAGAAAAGAAATTAGGAAGAAGACGGTCCATTTCAGGACTCGCTTTCTAATTTTTTTGCCGTTCCAAGGCGATTTATCCAAGCGCATTTGGGCGCCTCTATCTCCATCTATCCAATATTCAATCCTCCGGAAAACCATTTCCATGAAAATGGTCTGTGGACACATCCATCCACAGAAAATACGGCCATAAGCGACTGTAAAAAGGGCCACAAAAATTACACCGGCAATCATGGAGATTACCACCAGATGGAAATCCTGGGGCCAAAAAGGGAAGCCAAAAATATTGAAGCGCCGTTCCAATACGTTGAACATCAAAAATTGGTGCCCATTGATTTTAATGAAAGGGGACGCAAAAAGGAAAAGCAGAAGAGTATAACTTACATATTTTCTGTAGTCGTAAAACCTTCCGCTGGGTTTCTTGGGGTATATCCAAGCTCTCGTTCCCTCCTCGGTAATCGTCCCTATGGAATCCCTAAAGTTCTCTTCCATTTCCTTCTTTCTTTCTCTAGCAAACTGGATATGTTATCCCAAAACTCCTCTCTATTCCAAACTTACATCCACAGAATCGACCACTTGCTCTGGCAGTTCTGCTTCTGGCGCTTCAGCGTCGGGGTCTATCCAAATTTCACCTTCTGGTGCTTTTGGATTGGCAGGTGTGGTGCCGCCCAAAGTCAAGATATAACTGGCCACCTGCGCCATTTCAACGGGTTTAAGGCTTTGCTTCCAAGCTACCATTCCTTTGCCATCCCTACCTCCTTCGGAAATGGTGTTAAAGACATTTTTGATGCCTCCGCCCAAAATCCAATGTTGATCAGTAAGGTTGGGACCAATTCCCCCTCCTCCATCGGCCATATGACAAACCACACAGTTGGTAGTGAATATTTTTTCTCCGGCATTTAAATCAGAAGCCTCCGCTAAAAACTCCACCGTATTGACATCTACAAGATTCTTTGCGGTCTTTTTATACTCTTCAATGGCAATTTTAGCCGCGGCAACTTCTTGTTCGTATTCCAAAGCTTGGTCATAGTCCCCTGCGATATGGAATCTGATCAAATAAATCACTCCAAAAATGATGGTGGCATAAAACATATATACCCACCATGGAGGGAGTACGTTGTCCAGCTCACGGATACCATCATAATTATGGTCCATGATGATTTCTTGTTCTCTTTCAATAGCTCGACTTCGGGTCAGTCTTTGGTACATCTTTTTGCCCCAGGTCCATTCGCGCTTCGCAGTTTTTGCCGCCAAATAGCGTTCTTTAGCCTCTTCGGAAAGGGTCTGGAACATCACATTTTCGATAGATTTTAAAATAAGCTCTATCGCTACTAGAATCATCAATACCATCAGCATAAAAAACTGGGTAACGGGATATTCTAAAATGGCCGGTTTGTCTCCCGAGTCAATGAAATATTCCATTAACCCAAAAATCAAAAAGAATAATACCGGAATCCGAATCCACCAAGGTGTTCTTGTGCTCATAGTTTTATGGTTTGTTGTTGTAATCGTTATCTAGTGGTAATTCTCCCATTTCCTTGATGTGCTCTTTGGAAGCTGTAGCCACCCACCAGAACAAAAGGACGAAGAAGATGAAAAATATCAGTAAGGATATCATAGGGTAATTGGCAATTCCCTCAATACTATCCATGTGGTTTTTTACATATTTCAACATGACTTTTCTTAGATTTTAGATGATAGAGCAAAGAGGCAAGACAAATACTATTGAAGTCTTTTTATTCTTCTTTTTTCTATCATCTTGGTTCTTTTACTCTTTATTTTGAGAGATTAATTCATCAGTATCCTTTATCTTGATATCCGTACCCAGACGTTGTAGGTACGCTATCAAAGAAACAATTTCCCTATCCCGCATTTCGATAAATTCCTCTCCATTTTCTTGGGCATATTTCTTATCAGCTTCGTAGGTCCTTACGAATTCAGGATCTGCATACAGATTTTTTTCAATCTGCAAGGCTTGTTCTGCCATAGATTCCTGCGCGGTTTCTATATCCTCATCCGTATAGGGGACACCCAATTTTACCATAGCCCGCATTTTGGCTTCCACAGCACTTCTATCATGGGCACTGGTCACCAACCATTGATAAGCCGGCATTATGGAACCTGCCGAGGTACTCTGCGGATCATACATATGGTTCAAATGCCAGTTGTCGGAGTATTTGCCTCCAACCCGAAGCAAATCAGGTCCAGTACGTTTACTTCCCCAAAGGAATGGGTGATCATACACAAATTCCCCAGCTTTGGCATATTCCCCATAGCGTTCCACTTCACTTCGGAATGGACGAATCATCTGGGAGTGACATCCTACACATCCTTCCCGGATATATAGGTCTCTACCCTCCAACTCAAGAGGTGTATAGGGTTTGACGCTTGTAATTGTTGGTATGTTGGATTTTACCAAAATCGTTGGTACAATTTGGATAATTCCACCTATCAAAATGGCTACTGTAGCCAAAATGGTTAACTGAACAGGTTTTCTTTCCAACCAGTTGTGGAAGGTTTCGCCCGCCAATCTTTTCTTGGATACCCGAGTAAGCGGAGCAGCTTCGGCCAATTCGTCTTCAACACTGCTTCCTTTTCGTATGGTCACTATAATGTTGTATACCATAATCAACATCCCTACAATGAATAGAGTACCTCCAATGGCACGCATCCAGTACATTGGAATGATTTGGGTCACGGTTTCCAAGAAGTTACCATAGACCAAACTTCCGTCTGGGTTGAAATCTTTCCACATCAACGCTTGGGTAAATCCTGCTACATACATCGGTAACGCATACAAGATGATTCCCAGAGTACCTATCCAAAAGTGGAAATTGGCCAGACCTTTGGAATACAATGTCGTCTTGAACATTTTGGGCACCAACCAATAAATCATACCGAAAGTCAGGAATCCATTCCAGGCCAAGGCTCCAACATGTACGTGAGCAATAATCCAGTCACTAAAGTGCGCAATGGCGTTTACATTTTTAAGGGAAAGCATGGGACCTTCAAAAGTGGCCATACCATAACCTGTGATGGCAACCACCATGAACTTCAGGGTGGCATCACTTCTTACCTTGTCCCATACACCACGAAGGGTCAATAATCCATTGATCATACCTCCCCATGATGGTGCTATCAACATTACAGAAAAGACAACACCAAGATTCTGGGCCCAATCGGGCAAAGCGGAATACAATAAGTGGTGAGGCCCGGCCCAGATGTAGATAAAAATCAAGGACCAGAAGTGCACAATAGACAATCGGTAAGAATAGACCGGTCTATTCGCTGCTTTGGGCACAAAGTAGTACATCAACCCCAAAAAGGGTGTCGTCAAGAAGAAGGCCACCGCATTGTGTCCGTACCACCATTGCACCAGCGCATCTTGCACACCAGCATAAACCGAATAACTCTTTAAGGCAGCAACCGGAAGCTCCAAACTATTGAAAATGTGAAGCACGGCTACGGTAACGAATGTGGCTAGATAAAACCATACGGCAACATATAGGTGGCGTTGTCTACGTTTTAAAATGGTTCCAATCATGTTCCATCCAAAGACCACCCAAACTACCGCGATGGCCAAATCGATGGGCCATTCCAGTTCAGCATATTCTTTAGAAGTCGTATACCCCAACGGAAGTGTTAGGGCCGCCGCCACAATGATCAACTGCCATCCCCAAAAATTGATGTTGCTCAGCGCATCGCTGAACATTCTAGCTTTCAACAATCGTTGTAGAGAGTAATAGACTCCTGCAAAAATGGCGTTCCCTACAAATGCAAAAATCACGGCATTGGTGTGCAATGGACGTAGACGTCCAAAACTCAACCAAGAAATTCCATCTGTAATATTTGGGAATAAAAACATAAAGGCCAAGAGAAGACCTATCAACATGCCTACCACACCCCATAGCATGGTGGCATATAAAAACTTTTGAACGATTTTGTTATCGTACCGAAACTGTTCTATTTCCATATTTATTGATTAGTATCTTTATTTTGATTTGTTATTTCTGACTTTTTTATTTGGGTATCCTCATCAGACAGAACCAGCTCATCTTCGAACAACATGCGAACTGAGGGAGTATATGAATCATCGTATTGGCCAGCTCTTACGGACCGGATAAAGGCCATAAAAAAAATTAGAGCGACACATATACTAATGGTCAGCAATACATAAATCACACTCATACCTACCTGAATTTGGTGTAAAACTACATTTGCGAAACGGGTCAAAAAATGACATATGTCAGCTTTAGAATTATTTTAATTTCCTTCCCAAAATATTGACACACAATGTTGTAAATGCCACTACGCTTATGGAGCTTAAAGGCATAAGAATAGCAGCAATAACCGGCTGTAACTGCCCGGTAACTGCGAAATACAGCCCAATTACATTGTAGCAAAGGGACAGTAGAAAACTTATCTTGATTATTTTGATTGACTTTTTGGATAGTGCCATGAACAATGGCAATCTATCCAATACCCTAGCATCCAAAATACCGTCACATGCGGGTGAGAATACGTTGATATTTTCAGAGACGGCGATTCCCACATCGCTTTGGGCCAAGGCTCCTGCATCATTTAATCCATCACCTACCATTAATACCTTTTTGGTTTGCTGTAAGTCTTTAATAAAGTTGAGCTTGTCTTCTGGTTTTTGGTTGAAGGCAATTTTTGCATTAGGCGGAAGGATTTTTTGAAGTCGCACTCTTTCCCCGTCATTGTCTCCTGAGAGAATTCCCAGCTCCATGGATTGTTGCAATTCCCTGAACACTTCATCCACACCTTCCCTATACTGATTTTTGAACACAAACCTTCCCTTTACTTCCTCATCCGTGCTCACATACACCGAAGTATTTAAAGCTTTTGAAGTTTGTTCCCGACCCACATAGGACGCGGAGCCCACTTTTATTGTTCTTTGGTTGGCCCTTGCTTCTAATCCTTTTCCTTCGTGTTCCTGAAACTCATCTAAAGTGACAATATCATTGGATTGTAAAATCGAATACAACGAACGACTCAGCGGGTGACTGGAAGCACGTAAAGTGGTTTTGAGCATATTCTTTTCAGCAGTGCTCAATTCGAGGCCTTCGTAGAAGACGGCATCTTCTTGGGTTGTGGTAATCGTTCCCGTCTTGTCAAAAATAGCTGCATCGATTTTAGCCAAGCGTTCAATAACATTGGAATTCTTTAAATAGAATTTATGCTTGCCAAAAATTCGCAGCATATTGCCTAATGTAAATGGTGCTGCCAACGCAATAGCACATGGACAGGCAATAATTAATACTGCTGTGAATACATTCAGCGCCATACTGGGCTCATGCATCAACCAATAGGTCGAAGCCAAAGTAGCGATGGTAAGGACAGCCATTGTAAATCTCCTTCCTATTCCATCCGTAAGCGTTTGAAAATTGCTGGCTTTGTCTTTTGCAAAAACAGAATTACCCCATAATTGGGTCAAGTAGCTTTGGGAGACCGACTTTTGCACCTCAACTTCGAGAACTCCTGAGAGTTGCTTACCTCCCGCAAACAACCGCTCTCCTTTTTCTTTGGCCACGGATTTTGATTCACCGGTAACAAAGCTGTAATCAATTTCAGCAGAACCTTGAATAAGTATACAATCTACAGGAAGAATTTCCTGGTTACGAATCAACAGGCGGTCGCCCTTTCTTACTTCAAAGATTTGTATGTTTTCCTCTAAATTGTTCGCTCCCAAACGAGTGACCGCAATAGGAAAATAGGATTTGTAATCCCGTTCGAAGGATAAAAAAGCATAGGTTTTCTGCTGAAAGAACTTCCCTAACAACAAAAAGAAAACCAACCCAGTCAAACTATCAAAAAAGCCCGAACCCAAATCCCAGATAATATCCACCGAGCTTCTAAGGAAGAGGACCAATATTCCCAATGCAATGGGAACATCAATATTCAGCATTTTTGAACGAAGTCCTTTTATTGCTGACTTAAAGTAATCCTGACTAGCATAAAATACCACGGGAATTGAGAAGGTAAACATCAACCACCGAAACACTACCTTATATTGTTCCAACCAAAATTCTTCAACCTCGAAATACTCTGGAAAGGAAAGCAGCATAACATTACCAAAGGCAAAACCGGCCACACCCAACTTATATATGAGAGACCTATCTGTTTTTTTTCCTTTTTTGGCATAATCCTCCAACGAGAGATACGGTTCATAACCTATACTAGATAACAAAAGGACCAACGCTTTTAGAGAAAAGGTTTCTGTTTTATAGGTAACCCTAATCGTTTTGGCCGGAAAGTTGACTTGGGAAACGGAAATTGCCTCATGCAACCTATTCAAGTTTTCCAATAACCAAATACAAGAGCTACAGTGAATGTTGGGAATGCTTAAATTGACTACTTGAATACTTTCCTCATCAAACTCCACTAACTGTGATGCAATCTCAGGATTATCCAAGAAATCATATTTCTTTTGAATGGGATTTGGGGTAGAACCTGCCTTAGCCTCCAACTCATAGAAGTAGGTCAACCCATTATCCGAAAAGATTTCATAAACCGTTTTGCAGCCATGGCAACAAAAAACCTTTTCATCAAAATGGACTGGCTTGCCCTCGCAGGAGTCCCCACAATGATAGCACGTATCGTCCAACATACACTTTTGCTTTTACCTATCACAAAAGTGATCTATGCGACTGTAGAAAAATATGACTTATGTCAGCTTTTACAGAAATGGGCCAAACTATCTTTGTCCTATGGGCAACTGCACCAAAATACGGAACAAGCAACTAAAGGATTTTGAGTCCCTATCTTCAAAAGCCAGAGAACGATTATTATCAACTTCCGAATCTGTAAAACTTCCTAAAGGAAGCCTGGTTTTCGAGGAAAGTCAGTCATTGAACAAACTTTTCTGTATAAAAAAAGGGGCTTGTAAATTCAGCAAAACAGATAATTCGGGACAGGAACACATTCTACGTTTTTTGGGAGAAGGTGAGGCTATGGGTAAAAGGTCGGTGGCAACCAATCTGGGGGCCAGGGTAAGTGCTATTGCCTTGACTGAAACCGAACTTTGTTGTTTGGATAAATTCGAAATTCAAAAGAATCTAGAGGGCAATCCAAAGTTTTGTCAGGATTTTTTGGATTCATTGATTGAGGATGCCGATATCAATGACAATACTAGGATGTTGTTTTATTCCTCCAAAGGGATAAAGTCGAGGTTGGCCAAACTTCTTCTGTATCTGGCCAATAAGTTTGGTACTGATGAAAAAGGTAGACTTAACATAAAAATAAAGCGTGATGATATGGCCTCCGTGTTGGGAACTTCTCCCGAATATATCATCAATTTGCTCAGGAAATTCAAGGATTTAAAGCTGATAGATATCCAAAAAAGTGAATTGTACATTGCATCCAAATCAGGATTGGAAATCATAGCGGCTTAATTCCTAAAAAATTACAGGTTTCATCTCCCAAAGAAACCGTAATTTTAAGTGTCAGGTAAAATTAAATTATGGAAAATAGCAGGTGTGAGAATTGTATTATCAGGCAGTTTAACTCCCTTCGTGCCATGAGCAAGGAAGAGCTCAAAAAGGTATCCGATTCCAAAACCACCAAAAAACTTAAAAAGGGGGAACCTCTTTTCGAAGAGGGAGACAAATTGAATGGTGTTTTTTGTGTCCGCAATGGGGTGTCCAAACTATCCAAGCTTAGCCCCAATGGCAAAGACCAAATTGTAAAATTGGCCACAAAAGGAGAGGTTATTGGTCAACGATCAGTAATCGCAGAAGAGTCTGCCAATCTATCGGCTATTGCCGTTTCCGATATGGAAGTGTGTTTTATCCCCAAGGAAAGTATAAACACCACGCTCCAAAGCAATCCCAATTTTACTTTGGAAGTGTTGCGCCATATGGCCCACGATTTGAAGGAAGCGGATGATGTTATCGTGAATATGTCGCAAAAGACGGTAAAACAAAGAGTTGCCGAAGCTTTCCTTTATTTAAAAAACAACTTTGGCGAAGATGAGGAAGGCTTTTTGACCTTAACTCTTTCCAGGGAAGACATTTCGAATGTGGTAGGAACCGCAACAGAATCGGCCATTCGTATCATTTCCGATTTCAAGAAACAAGGTCTTATCCATACTTCAGGGAAACGAATTGGCATAAAGAATCAAAAAAAGCTCCAAGAACTTGTGGATGGCTTCTAATTTCAGAAGCTGACAAATGTCATAGTACACCGCTGACGACTATTCTACTTTTACATTGTTTTTACTATTGAAACAATGCAAAAGATTCTTATCCCAACAGATTTTTCGGAAAATGCATGGAACGCCATTTCGTATGCCATGCACTTGTTCCGCTACCGGAAGTGTACTTTCTATTTTTTGAACACATATACTCCGGTGATTCCAAATAGCCGTTTTATGGCTAACGCGGTGGATGGTGTTCGTATCGTGGATGCCGTGAGAGATGCTTCGGAAAAGGGCTTGCAACAAACCGTTGAACGTGTCAAAAAAGGGTTTAATAATCCCAATCATACTTTTGAAACCATTTCCTCTTTCAATCTATTGGTGGAAGAAGTAAAGGATATAGTTGAAGAGTTTGGCATTCACTTGGTAATTACTGGAACCAAGGGTGCCTCGGGTATTGACGAAGTATTTATGGGCAGTAATACAGTTCGAATTATAAAAAATACAAAACGCTGTCCTGTTTTGGCCATTCCGCAGCACTTTGAATTTGTTGCACCTTCTGAGATTGCATTTGCTACAGATTTCAACCGCTTTTACAGTAACTCAGAGCTGCAGCCTTTGTTGGAATTGGCTGAAATGTTTAAGGCAACAATTAGGATAGTACATGTACAGTATAAATTAAAGGCGCTTTCAGAGTTGCAACAGTTCAACCTGAACATGCTACGGCGTTATATGAAGGACACAGAACATTACGTGCATACGGTTTCAGAGCTCAATTCTGTTTCCCATACCCTTGAAATGTTCTCAGATGAGTTGGACATCCATTTGTTGGCCATGCTGAATTATCAGCACAGTTATATGGAAAAAATGACACGGGAACCCATCGTAAAACGTACAGCGTTCCATACTCAAATACCTTTGCTTGTCATTCCTGAGTTGGGCATGAACGGAATAGCTTCACCTGTGGAGGAAGAAAGTGCACTTTACAATTAAATGTTTTAGACTTCAGGCACTCCTCTTTGCATTGCTTTTCTATCTTTAGGGAGATATAATTTCCTTCGGATGGACAAACAACAATTGCAGGACTGCCACGAACGCATCAAACCCTTCATCCACAATACCCCCGTTCTCACATCCCGACTTTTGGATGGTATTGCGAGTGCGCAGCTCTTTTTCAAGTGCGAAAACTTCCAGCGCATGGGAGCCTTTAAAATGCGTGGTGCCGCAAATGCTATCTTACAATTACCAGAAGATGCTAGAAAAAAAGGGGTTGTGACCCATTCCTCTGGAAACTTTGCACAAGCCCTATCGTTAGCAGCCCAAAGTCTAGGGGTCCCCGCCTTTATCGTGATGCCCTCCAGTGCGCCAAAGGTTAAGAAGGAAGCGGTGAAAGGCTACGGCGGAGAGGTCATTGAATGTGAACCTACCTTAGAAGCACGTGAACTCGCTTCAGAAAAAATTCGTCAAGAAAAAGGGGCAACCTTCTTGCATCCATCCAATGACAATGAAGTGATTTTGGGTCAGGGAACCGCATGCAAAGAACTTCTGGAGGAATATCCCAATCTAGATGCTGTTTTTGCCCCTGTGGGAGGTGGGGGACTTATTGCAGGAACTGCCCTTTCCGCACATTACTTTGGCAAGGATTGCAAGGTTTATGGAGGTGAGCCTTTTGAAGTGGATGATGCGTATCGTTCATTAATCAGCGGAAAAATTGAGACCAACAACACCATAAACACCATTGCCGATGGACTTAAAACCCAATTGGGGGATAAAAACTTTCCCATTATTCAAAAACACGTCGAACAAATTATTCGTGTGACAGAAGAAGAGATTGTCCAAGCCATGAAGTTGCTTTGGGAGCGACTAAAAATTGTATGTGAACCTTCCTGCGCTGTAGCTTTTGCAGCCGTACTTAAAGAAAAAGAACAATTTGCCAATCAGAAAGTGGGCATTATCATTTCTGGCGGGAATGTGGATTTGGGAAATTTGCCTTTCTAGGTTTTGGTAGTATCAATCACAATTATTCTCTGAACTAAACGTATCTGCTGCATCGATTGCCGCTTGTCTGGAAAACATTTCCCTATTGAACAGCAAAAACCTATCTATCCCGTGAAACGAGGAGCGAGCGGACACTTCCATGGTATAAATTCCTTCTTCAGAAAAGGTCACAAAAATATCATGGGCATCGTTATCAGACGTTCTTGCCTGCCATATAAACGAGTTGTCGTCTCCACTGCGATAGATTTTAAACCAACCGTCAGAAGAAGACCCCTCTGGATTGGGTTCTTTACCTGAGCCATTGGGATAAACAATACTCCCATCACTGGCTTTTTCACCAAAAAAGTCGTTGGCATTGACAAAGCGAAGCCAAGAATCGTTATGCTCGGTTCCATTATCGCCTTGGCGGAATGAAGATTTCCAAAGAAATTGATAGGTCCCAGGGTTGTTTACCTGAATTAGATAGGTAACCATCCCCTCTCCGGGCTGGTTCAAACGTTGGGGTCCAGTCCAAACCATATAGCCTTGCCCCGAAACATCGTTTGCATCATTTCTTAGTTCCCAATCTCCACCAAAGCTGTTGTTTTCAAATTCAATGGAAATGAGCCCGCTGCTTTCGGCAAAGAAGGTATCCCCACCTGCTGGGCAATCATTGGTTACAGCTCCATTCTGATCATCGGAATTATCGGGATCCATATTGTCTCCTAACGGTTCTTCTTCAGCATTTAAATCTCCGAAAGCTTCAGAGTCCGTAGAACAGGAATTGGCAACAAATACTATAGAAAAGAATACAATAGACCAGAAACTAAAGATTTGAAGTTTTTTAGGTAAAGTCATAACAACGAGTTTGGGTACTATTCAAACGGACCCATCTCTAGACTTAGTATGGTTAAATCGATGAAAAGGTGGTATTATATCGAATATTTGATTTAAGATTCGATTTTTCATTAGAATTAGAGCTTATAAAAGTCAATTCCCTATATCCTCCACAGAAGACCTAACCCAGCATATTGATTCGTGTACCCTCTAAAAGAACGGGAAGCTAAATCAACCGTATTGGTTTCTCTAAATCGACTATAGGCTGTACCTGTAAACAACAGACCTTTAATAGGCAGTTGATGTTCAAATCGGAGCGATATATCCATGTATTGGTACTTTAAGTTTTCACCTTGAGAGCCTGGGGCATTAATTACCGTATAATCGCGTTGCAGGTACTTTGCTGCAGCATTGATTTTAGTTTTTTCATTATCAAACCGCAAACGCATCCCCGGACCATATTGGTTGAATCCCGAGCGATTTTCCATTCGGTCAAAGCGGCCATAGTAGGTTAATGTGGGCTCTATCTCCAAAACATTGCCAATCGGAAGCTCATAAAAGACAGTCACTTTCGCATAATCCCAATCCCGTTTTCCACTTTGAGGGATATCCTCCCCATTAAAAGTATCATACAATCGTTTCTTGTAATACGCTGTAAAACCAAAAGCATGTTCGTAACGACCGGGTCTGAATTCTTGCTTGGAAGCCAGACGAAGGCCGTATTCGTTGAATTGCAGGTCACGAACCCCAAAAGCATCAAAATTTTTGAAGTTATAGAAGCCCTCAACCGTGGTTTTATTTTGTTGGATTGGCTCAAAAGACAGTCCTCCAGCTACGCCGTAATTGGTATACCCAAGCGGATTGACCAAAATGTCTTGTGCACCATCCAATCCTTCACGATTCATTCTTTGAAAATTGATTTCGGCCAAAAGCTTGGTTTTCTTTGATAGTTTATAGTCATACTTGAAAGCTGCATCCAAATTCCAGTAGCTATCTGAAGTGTTTTCCTGAAAAATACGTGCATAAGGAGCTAGTGAAACTCGAAACCGATGTCCCTTTTGCTTATAGCGATATTTGTAATTGACCAGCACATCAAGGTAACCGCTACTGGCGATCAAATCATTTTCACCTAACAATGTACCGTTCACCAATAATTGGTCTGGACTCTTAAAGTAATTGTATTCGTAACCTGTCTGGCTACCCATTTCAAAACGATGTCGTTCTTGACCATAGCAAAGTGTATTAATTAAAATAAGGGAAAACAAAAGTTTATTTTTCATGATTATTTTTTTGGATTTATGATAAAGTGGATTGAAGTCCGCATTTGTTGACGAGTTGAATCCCAAGGCCCGGTCTTACATTAACTTCCATAATTTGGGGTCCTTTGACTTTGTCAATGACCAAATCAATTCCCAAATATTCCAAGGGAAAGACTTTAGCCGTTTTTTTGGCTAACTGGACCATGGTAAACCAATACGGAATCTTTTTTCCATTGACTTGGGCCGTATTGTCAGGATGATGGTTCGAATAGTTTTTTCCATCGTACACCTGTGTTAGGGTGCCATATTTCATATTGACGCCAATACCAACTCCCTTTTGGTGCAGGTTGGCCTTACCATCCGATTTTGAGGTGGGCATGCGGAGCATAGCCATAAGCGGTTTGCCCTTAAGGGTAATGATTCGAAAATCAGGAACACCTTCATCGTAGATTTCAGCAAAAAACGGATGCGGCACAATACATTCCTCAATCAAACACACATCATTCGAGGCCATGGAAAACAAACCGGATATGATACTTGTGATATGTTGAAAAATCTGATTATCCGTAATATTCCGGCCACTGCTTTGCCATTGGCCTTCTTTTCCTTTTTTCAAAATCTTTATGCCTTCACCGCCACATCCCCTAGCTGGTTTTATGACCAAAGACTGTTGATTTTGCAATTCCAACCATTTGCTTTTGATTTGGCTTATGCGATCTATAACGGCATAGGTACGTGCACAGGCAATGTTGTTTTCATGCAAAATCATTTTGGATTTCACTTTGTCATCGGCCAAGATGTAGTGCTTGCGCTGATTATGCGGATAAATGAATTCAATATTGCGACGATTGAGACCAATTACCCCTTTGGGATTGTTGACCTGAAATATGTTCCTTAACATGATTATGCGAATTTGGAGTTTAGTAAAGGTTGAAATCTGAGCAGTTCGGTCCATCTAAGGCCTATATATCGACCTAATACCATTGATGCGGTAATTACCAACAGCAATAACTCGGGAAAAAGAATCAAAATGGCGTCGAGTCCCTTTATTGAAAAGAGCAAAAAACAAACTCCAACCGCCAGTAAGGTCTGCAACAAAGTGCCGGTTGCTTTTTGAAACCCATCTTCCACAATCAATTTGGAAAATCGCTCAGCGGATATGGTCAAAATAATGGTTGGAAAAAGAGTCAGCGAACTCAACCAAGTTATCCCAAAAGAAACCCCAAAATAGTTTCCCAGGGTCATGACCAATACCATTAAAGTCAATGAAATAACCAATTTTGGTGTGTGCAGTAGCCCCATGGAATCAAACGGGCGGCTGATCAATCCCACAAACAGAATGAGAAAAAGAAAGAGTGCCAAACCGACTGTGAAACCGGTTTCCAACAATGAAAAGGCTATCAAGACAGGGAGAAACACACCAAAGGTGCGAATCCCCACAATATTTCGCAGCAAGGCCACTATTAGGCCTCCCAAAGGGAGCATCAACAAAAGAAAAAGGTTCCTTTTTGAAATAGACTTGTTTTGTACCAATCCCCAAAGCGAGAAAGCGGTCACTTTTTCAACTTCTTTGGCTTCTTCATTTAGCAAAGGCAGGGATTCTTCTTTACGAATCTCGTACGAGTAATCAAACTGGATTCCCGGACTATGTGCAATCAAAAATGCATCCCCCTCATGGAGTTCCAAATAGTTTGCAGGCAAATAGGCAAAATGGCCATTCAGAGCATCAAAGGGCACCCAAACCCCGTTTACGAAAAGCTCCGCCCATGCGTGTGAAGTTCGCTTATTGGATTCTGTCAAAATAATACCTCCCTTGATACGGGCAGGATATCCCAGATTTCTTGCAAGTGCCACAAACAAGCGGCTTTTTCCATTGCAGGAGGCTTCATTGCGTTCCAGTGCACTCACCGCATCGGTAAGGGTAATAATTGGTGCCGATGGGATGGCATGAACATAGTTGAACAAAGATTGAATTATGCCCTTATCCGAATTGATACCCTCACTTAGACTCTTGGCTAACGTATCAATAGGGAGAGCAAAAACCTGGATGTTTTCTGTTGCGGACAAGTAGGTTTCCATCACATCCGGATGGGGTTTAAAATTCTCCGGCAATCCAAAAACCTGACCTTTCCCTTTAAACAAAAAGGAATAGCTGATGCTTTCATACGTGTTTGTCGATTCGGAAAACCAGTTGCCTTTAAGGTTTAAACCATCTGCTGAAGTTGAAAACTTTATGGTCGGCGGTATGACACTCTTTTGACCTGTTATTTGTTGACGAATATTGTTTTTCGGCAAATAGGTTTTAATGAAAGTCTTTCCGGTATCGGTTTTAAAAAAATAGCGATACGTAATACGATAGCTTTCATCTGCACCAAAGGAGTTTTTGTTTTTTGAAAGTAAATGGGTTTTGTACACGATGGATGCCATTGCCAAAAGACACAATCCGACAAGAATGAACTTAAATTGTTTTGGGACACTCATTACCAAGATTTTTTTAGTTTTGGTAGTAGAACAGGATACTTTGAATTCACCCTACCCCCCTTCCAAAAATTTCTTTTCATGAGCCAAAGCGAAAATTCTGTTTGTGAAAAAAAGGTTTTTAATCGGCTGTTTGACTTGAATTCGGAGTCCCTACGGAACTACCTCTACTATCAATGTGGAGATTTACAGCAGGCCGAGGATTTGGTTCAAGAAGCTTTTATCAAATTATGGAACAACTGTAAAAAGGTACTTTTTGAAAAAGCCAGAGGTTTTTTGTTTGCGGTGGCAAAAAATGCATTTTACAATGAGGTAGAACATCAAAAAGTGGTGTTGAAGTATGCCAAACAACCCCAAAAAACTGCTGAAACCGAAACTCCAGAGTTTAAGTTGGAGGAAAAAGAGTTTATGGACCGTTTGCAAAATGCCATTGCAGAATTACCAGAAGGACAAAGAGAGGTGTTTTTACTAAACCGAATGGACCAAATGACCTATAAAGAAATCGCAGAATTTTTAGGGGTGAGTCAAAAAGCGGTGGAAAAACGGATGCATAAAGCCTTGGTCAAATTAAGGAAGACCATAAAAAATATTTAGTACCGAGGGGGTAGGGTAAAATCAACTTTACCTGTTCCCTTGATGTATGTAACAAAACTATGTTTGAAGAAAAAGATGATACTATAATGGCGCGTTGGCTCGCAGGAGAGCTGACCCAGGAGGAGCGTGCTGAATTTGAGGCGTCATCGGAATATGCAGAATATAAGCGTTTGGCCAATGGTTTGGAAGCCTTTCAAAAACCTGTTTTTGATAAAGAAGCATTGAGGGAAAAAGTATGGTATGATATCCAAAATCAAAAATCCAATAAGGTCATCCGTTTAAGGCCTTTATACTACACTATTGCTGTTGCAGCCTCTTTGTTATTGCTATTTGGACTTTTCTTTAGTCAGGTTAGTTACCAAACAAATTATGGGGAAAAGCTGACAGTGGAATTACCCGATGGGACAAAAGTCAACCTCAACTCACAGTCTAGCTTGAAACACAACCGTTTCTTTTGGAACAGAAACAAAACAGTGGATTTAGTGGGAGAGGCATTTTTCTCAGTAACCAAAGGGGACGATTTTAAGGTCGAAACCGAATCAGGAACAGTAAGTGTGCTTGGCACTCAATTCAACGTTAAAGTAAGACCTTCCTTGTTTGAATTGTATTGTTACGAAGGTAAAGTGCGCTATCAAAACCTACCAGAAAATCAAGAAGCCTATTTGGAAGCAGGAGATGCTGTCAAATTGAAGGACAATATATTGTTGGAACTGAAACATGGAGACCTCGGTCCTTTCTGGCAAACCGGTAGTAGTCGCTTTTCCAATACCGAACTTTTGGTGGTGATGAAGGAGTTGGAAATCTATTATGACATTTCATTTGACTTTACTCCTGGAGTTGTACAAGGGCATTTCACGGGAACCTTCGTACATGACAATTTGGACCTTGCCCTTAAATCCATTTTTGTTCCCATGGGCATCGAATATGAACTTTCCGGAGACCAAAAAACCGTTGTACTTAATGCACGCTAAAGGCAACAGACTTCTTGTAATTTTCCTCTTATTACTTTTCGGCTTAAGTGCCTCGGCGCAGCAAACCGTAGAAGTAGATTATAGGGATACCCCCTTAAAATTGGTTTTACAGGATTTGGAACAGAAAACAGACCTGCTCTTCTCATTTTCGGATGAAATTATTGCTGACAAATCAGTTACCACCACGGCCAACTCCATTAGTATTGATGAATTGCTTGTTTTTTTGAGCGGAACCACCAATCTGAATTTTGAACGTATAGGAGAAAACCAAATAATTATAAGCCTTCCGGAAAGTAAAGTATCTGTATGTGGTTATCTATTTGATGTCGTAACCAAGAACGCCCTGCCCTATGCCACCTTAATCATTAAAGGCACTACCAAAGGGTTTACCACTGATGAAAATGGGTATTTTACTATTGAAAACGAAGACTTGGCAAATGGCCTACTCGTGCAATATGTGGGATATGCCAATCGATTGTTGTTTCCTACTGACTTTAGTCAAAACGAATGCCCAAATTTCTTGCTTAACCCTCAGGCCGAATCGCTTCGTGAAGTAATTGTTGAATCCTATCTGATTAAAGGTATTGACAAAAACAAGGATGGTTCATTGGCATTGAACGCGAAGACCCAAGGCATACTACCGGGATTGGTCGAATCGGATATTTTTCAATCTGCCCAATGGGTTCCTGGAATAACAAGCATTAACGAAACGGTCTCAGATATTCAGATTCGCGGAGGTTCAGCTGATCAAAACCTAATTTTATATGATGGGATTAAAATGTACAATACGGGCCATTTTTTTGGTATGATTTCCATATTCAATCCCAATACAACCGCCAGTGCAACTATTTTTAAAGGAGGAGCAAGCGCAGAATACGGCGACCGAATTGCCGGGGTAATTGACATCAAAGGTGAAACCCAAGTACCCCTCAAAACAAACTTGGGTTTTGGGCTAAATGGTACACAAGCAGATGCATTTATCAAAGCAAGGTTGTCTGAATCCATAGGGTTGGTTGTTTCCGGTCGACGTTCTTATGCCGATATCGAAGGATTGGGCACACCTACTTTCGATGCTATTTCGGAAAAAGTGTTTCAAAATACGATAGTGGTAAACGATGCTTCTGGTCAAGTAGTTCAGGACGAAGAAGACGAAGAAGCCATCCTTGAGGGTGAAGAGGTTTTTTCATTTTATGATACCAATGTAAAGTTGATAATCAAACCTTCTAAAAACGATAGTATTTATTTAAGCGGATTACTTACCAACAATGACCTTAATTTCCGTTTACTTGATGATGATAATCAATCCCAAGATGCCTTAATCACGGAAAACGAAGGTTTAAGTTTTAATTGGAGCGGTTTAAAATCCAATAGATGGCATCATAAAATCAGCGGATATTATTCCAATTATGATAGTCGTTATCAAAATCAGTTCTTTGACAGCTTGGAACTGGAAGAGGAAAACATACGCAGAAATTCAGTAACAGATTATGGGTTGGACATTAGCCTTGCGTATGACTTCAATAGAAAAAATACATTGAAATTGGGCTATCAAATCTCTCGAAATGAAGTGTTTTACCAGCTTTTTAGAGATGAATTGGGAACCGAGGATATTGACCCAGAGGATGAAGACGAAGACGGGGTTGAACCGGCAGACGAGCGTGACTTCAACGAGGTATCAAATCAAGAAAATAATTCCAATTCCCTTTTTGCCACATATTATTATCGATTAAAAAATAGGGGGTTGATCAGTATAGGGTTACGTGCATCTACCTTTTCCTTGTTGGAGGGTTGGTATTTTGAACCAAGAGGCAATATCGAGTATCCTCTAAGTAAGACTGTACGACTCAAACTGACCGGTGAAAAAAGATTTCAAACGCTAAGTCAATTAGTGGAGTTTGATGATACCCGTTTGCGTCTTCAAAGCGGTATTTGGACCCTGACCGATGATGAGGATTTTCCACTTTTGGAAAGTGAGCAATTTTCCGGTGGAATATTACTGGACTTCGGCGGATGGACCATTGATTTGGATGGGTATTTTAAAAACATTGATGGACTTACTTCTTTCACCAATGGATTTACCAATGCTTCTGAAGAATATTCCCAAGGTACCAGTGACATTTTTGGCATTGATTTGTTGATAAAGAAACAGCTCAGAAATTACCATTTTTGGTTAGGCTATACATATAATTCTGTGCAGTACCAGTTTGAAGAATTAGCAATTGGTAAATTCCCAGGCAATAATGACATTACCCATAACCTAACCCTTTCCAACACATATGAAAAGGGTAATTGGAGATTCTCTTTGGGTTGGAATTTTAGAACCGGCGCTCCATTTACCCCGGTTAGCGGTTTCGATGCCCTTGAAGGTGATATTATTTTTGGTCCAATTAATAGCCGGCGTTTACCTGATTATCATCGTTTGGACGCCTCTGCACAATATCAGTTTAGGTTTTCCGCCAAAAAACATCAAAAGGGAACCTTGGGGGTATCATTCCAAAATATGTATTCAAGACAGGTTCCGCTCTCCGTGTTCTATCGCGTCGATGAAAACCCACAAACTGGACTACAGGAAATAGACCAACTGGAACAATTGTCTCTAGGTTTCACCCCTAATTTTTTAGTGCGATTTAATTTTTGACGGTTTTGCCAGGGTGTTTTTCAATAAAAAAAGCCAGCTTTAATAAGCTGGCTTTCTTTTTTTGTGCGGATGAAGGGAGTCGAACCCCCACGCCTCGCGGCACTAGATCCTAAGTCTAGCGTGTCTACCAATTCCACCACATCCGCTTAGGGTGTGCAAATATAATTCAATTTTCCGATTTGCATATCGGCTGTCTTTAAAAACTTGTTTTTTGTATTTTTAGTGTCCTTTTTAATCATTTCATGGAACAAATCAACGACTACATCAACACCCACAAAGACCGATTTATAAACGAACTTATTGAACTTCTAAAAATCCCTTCCATTAGTGCCGATACGGCCTTTTCCCAAGATGTTTTGGAGACTGCCAAAGTGGTAGAGCAGTCGCTTAAGGAAGCAGGTTGCGACAATACCGAAATCTGCGAAACCAAAGGGTATCCCGTAGTTTATGGAGAAAAAATGGTGGATGCCAGTCTCCCTACCATTCTGGTTTATGGACATTACGATGTACAACCCCCGGACCCTATGGATTTATGGACCTCCCCACCTTTTGAGCCGGTAATCAAAAAGACAGACTTACATCCGGATGGGGCTATCTTTGCTCGTGGTGCCTGCGATGACAAAGGTCAAATGTTTATGCATGTAAAGGCGGTGGAATTCATGATTAAGAACAATCAGCTTCCCTGCAATGTGAAATTTATGATTGAAGGGGAAGAGGAAGTGGGCAGTGATAGCCTTGCAGCATTTTTGGAGGACCATAAGGAAAAATTGTCCAATGACATTATCCTGATTTCTGATACAGGTATGATTGCGAATGATGTTCCTTCCATCACTACAGGATTGCGCGGATTGAGTTATGTGGAAATTGAAGTGACCGGACCCAATCGGGATTTGCACTCAGGCATTTACGGCGGAGCCGTTCCCAATCCAATCAATGTGTTGAGCAAAATGATTGCATCCTTACATGACGAAAATGGCCATATCACAATTCCTGGATTTTATGATAAAGTTGAGGAACTGACAGATGCAGAAAGAGCTGAAATGGCCGAAGCCCCTTTCGATTTGGAAGCATATAAAAAAGCATTGGACATTGATGATGTGCAGGGAGAAAAAGGATACAGGACCCCCGAGCGCTATTCCATCCGACCTACCTTGGATGTCAACGGAATTTGGGGAGGATATACCGGAGAAGGTGCCAAGACTGTAATTGCCAGTAAAGCCTTTGCCAAAATTTCCATGCGCTTGGTCCCAGACCAAGACCCGGACGAAATTACAGAACTCTTCACCAAGCACTTTGAAGCGATTGCTCCAAAAAGCGTAAAAGTAAAGGTGACCCCACATCACGGTGGATTGCCTTACGTAACGAAGACAAACAGTATTGGATATCAAGCGGCGGCCAAGGCTTATGAAACCACTTTTGGAAAGAAACCTGTTCCAGAGCGTACGGGCGGAAGTATTCCAATTGTAGCTTTGTTTGAACAGGTTTTGAAAAGCAAGACCATTCTGATGGGCTTCGGATTGGATAGCGATGCTATTCATTCTCCAAATGAGCATTTTGGGGTATGGAACTTCTTAAAGGGTATCGAAACCATTCCCTACTTCTATAAATACTACACTGAACTGTCTTCCTAAAACTTAATCCAGGGAAGTAAAGTTTGATTACTAATTTTAACTCTACATTTGTAGAATTTAAATTTTTATTCTATGTTTGTAGAATAAACAATGAATTATCATGTCGAAGCTTTCAAAATCCGAAGAAGAATTAATGAATATGCTCTGGAAGCGTAAAAAAGCCTTTATGAAGGACTTGGTCGACAGCTATCCTGAACCAAAACCTGCTACTACAACAGTTGCAACCTTATTAAAGCGCATGACGGATAAAGGGTTTATAAACTATATCAACATTGGGCGTTCCAGAGAATATTACCCCTTGGTTAAAAAGAAAGACTACTTCTCAAAAGAGGTGAATGGTCTTATCAAAAACTTTTTCAATGGAAGTGCCAGTCAGTTTGCCTCCTTTTTTACCCAAGAAACCGATTTAAGCAAAGCCGAATTGGAGGAACTTAAGAAATTAATAGACCAAGAAATCAAAAGAAAATAGCATGGTACTCTATCTTTTAAAAAGTACGGCATGTATGACCTTGTTCTTCTTGTTTTACAAAGGATTGTTGGAGAATGCCCACATGCATAAGTTTAAACGATTTTACCTTTTGGGAAGTCTTGTTTTGTCTTTTGTGATTCCAAGTGTGGTCTTTGTTGAATATGTTGAACTGCCAACAGTGGAAACCGTTCAAACCACATTGACAACTTCTGGAACCCATACGATCGTATCCCAGCCCACAAATTCATTAAGCGATTGGGACACCCTAAACTTTTCACTTATTGGGTGGTCTATATACGGTTTGGGCGTACTACTTTTTAGTATTCGCTTTACCAAAAATCTGATTGATATCATCCGTAGAATCCGCAGGAATCAAAAAATTAAGGAGATTTCCCATACCAAAGTCCTTATTAATGAGAAGCTTCCGCCCCATACGTTTCTTAAGTATATTTTTCTTGAAAAAAAGAAATTCCATTCGAATTCTTTCACGCGAGAAGTTCTCCTTCACGAAGAAACCCATGTTGTACAAAAACACACCTACGATATCTTATTTATCGAATTCTTGCGGCTAATGCTTTGGTTTAATCCCCTGATTTATCTGTTCAAGCATAGCATAAAACTGAACCATGAGTTTCTGGCGGACCATGCAGTTCTGCGTAAATTGGATTCACCCAAGAACTATCAAAATACATTGTTGTCTTATTTATCGGCGGCAAGTCAATCAAAATATCAGTCAATCACGATGGCAAGCTCCATCCATTATTCATCAATCAAAAAACGATTTACAGTCATGAAAAAACAAACATCAAAAAAGGCAAAACTGATTCGAATGGTGCTCATTCTACCTCTAGTAAGTTTACTTCTGTGGAGTTTTAGTGAAACCAAATATGTACCCAAGATTCCAGATATTCCATCTTCCCTTTTAAGTGACATGCAAAAAGAGGGGATACGTATTCAAGTCAACCAAGGTCAAATCGTTATAAATGGAACCAAGGTCGCTTTAAAAGATTTTGCCAAAACGATTAACACCCTTACCAAAGATTGGGAAGAAACCGATTACACCTCCTACCGACCAAGCATTCAAATACGGAATACGAGCGAGGCCCGTTTAGCTGAAATTGATAAAGAGTTTAAGAAAACCCATTTGTCCAAGGCCAATGGGGGAATGAGTATAATCCCTCCTAAACCTCCAGTTCCGCCAGCACCACCTACACCTGAAGAACTGGAAGAAGGAGAGGAGTTGGAAGAAGAAAGAGAACTGGAAGAAGAAGAGGAAAGTATGGAGAATGAAACTTCTGGCCCAGCGGTAAGTTTGGAATCCCCTCCTACACCTCCCGAGCCATTGCACCCCATAGACCATGTAATCGAAATGGCAAAAAAAGGAGCTGATTTCTACTATGAAAACAATAAAATCTCTTCTGACGAAGCCATCGATTTGTTGAAAAAGCGCAAAAACTTGAATATTGAAACCAAAGGGCATGATTCCTCAAAACCTCAGGTCAAAATATCCAAAAGCCCGGTTACCATTTCAGCACCATCAAATACCACCGGAGCCCATAATTTTGGGGTTCAAACCGGCACAAAAAGGGTAAACGGCAAGCAGCTATTTTACAGCACTTCCGAAGGAATGACCCATTATTTTAATGAGAGAGGAGAATCCGTCGACTCAAAAGGGCAACGTTTGACCCAAAAAACCGAAAATGAACCCCTCTTCTACTTGAATGGAAAGGTGATTGCCGCGGATGAGGCCAGTAAACTACTGTCAAACAATACTTCAATTCAGGTGACACAAGGTAAAGGAGAGAACAATCGGCCTGCAGTTGTCCTCACCGATTTGCGCACCACAAACAGTCCCAATCCAAATAATATTGGAGAAAGTGACCCTTTTATAGATATCTCGGAAGCTGTGGCTCAAAATGCTTCCTTTTACTTTAACAACAATCCGATAAGTACAGAAAAAGCCTATGAGCTTAGTCAATCCAATAGAATTGCTAGGGTCCAGGTCAAAAAAAAGGGAGGTAAGGCCCAAAAAGTGTTTTTCTGGGATAAAAATTGAGCCACAAGATTGGCTTGTTCGTGTTACAAAGCTGTTAAAGCCTTCGCATTGAAGGCCTTTTTTGTAACAATTCCATAAAATCCACGTTCTAATAGTCTATCAGAACCAAACGAACACTATCATGTTACAACGCTTTTTCATTTTCTGCTCAGGAGCCGACACCCAAATTTTAGAAACTTGTTCCAACGGGGAACGTAATAAATACGCCGGTATAGGCGCCACGGTTTTCTTTACCGCGGTTATGGCTTTTATTGCTAGCGGATACGCGCTTTACACCGTTTTCGATAACATTTACACCTCCATTTTCTTTGGATTGATTTGGGGACTGTTGATTTTCAACCTGGACCGATACATAGTATCTACCATCAAAAAAAGGGACAGTATTAAAAGTGAATTGCTACAAGCTGCACCTAGAATTATTTTGGCTGTAATAATTGCGGTAGTGATATCGAAACCCTTGGAGATGAAAATCTTCGAGAAGGAAATTAATCAGGTGCTACTGGAAGAAAAAAACGCGATGACCTTGGCCAACAAAGAACAATTGGCTTTGCAATATACCCCGACCATTGAAGGCTTAAATCAAGAAATTTCCAATTTAAAAGGTGAAATTACCGCTAAGGAAACAGAAACTAATGCACTGTACGACACCTATATTTCCGAAGCTGAAGGCACAGCTGGCACTGGACTTCTAGGAAAAGGGCCTGTTTACAAAGAAAAAAGAGAAAAACACGACGCCTATTTGGCCGAATTGAACCAACTCAAAGCAACCAATGGGGCCAAGATTGAAAACTTGGAAGCCCAAATTGCGGCATTAGGCGCAGATTACAATTCAGCTGTGGAAAACTCACAACCCATTATTGATGGTTTTGATGGTTTAATGGCTCGTATCAATGCTTTGGGCAAACTACCCTGGTTTCCCTCATTCTTTATCTTTTTATTGTTTCTGGCGATTGAAACAGCGCCAATCCTGGCCAAATTATTGGCTCCAAGAGGAGAATACGATTATAAGTTTGAAGAACAAGAGAGTGTAGTCGCTACTTGGGTCACCCAAAAAGTGGAACAGCGCAAGTTGCTTCTATCAACCGATGGAGCATTAAACGAGAAAGTTTATGCCGATATCCAGGAAGAAGAAGAACTCTATCGTTACAAAAAAGCGAAAGCAGAAGAACTGTTGCGATTACAGGCAGATTCCTTTCAAAACATTCAGATTAAAGGACTATGATTTTCTGAATGTTTCGAATTCCTACGCTATTCTATATTTAGAATCCAACCTAGGTGTCAAATTTAAAGGTCATTTTAGCTTTGGAAAAGTGAGCTAGGTTTTAATCCTGATGATGCTTTATATTTAGCGCTTGTTCGGTTACATTTGAAGTAACCAAGTTTTTGGCAAGTAAAATCAACCCATGGATTTCCCATTTTCTTTTGGACCAAAAAGTTCATTGTTGCTTATCTTTTTTTTCCATGGAATGGTCTTTTCAATCTTATCCTTTAGGAATGGAATAATACACCAGAACCAGTCCAGTAAATGGCTTGGCCTTTTGTTGTTTTTATACTCCATGTATATCACACCTTACATGTTGGGTTATGCAGGTTGGTATGCCAATAAAACAACAAGGGAAATCTTGTTTTTCATACCCTTCATGCAAGTCCTTTTAATTGGGCCAGTGGTTTATTTCTACTCACAAAGTTTATTTGACAAATCATTTCGCATTTCAAAAAAGAGGTGGCTACATTTTATTCCTGCCTTATTATATGCAATTTATAGTCTAGTTGTTTTTATAACCGATAAGCTGATTTTAGATGATTATTATTTCTACGCGGATGGAAGGGACAAAGACCTAGCCAATTGGTATCAAGTGGCAGGACTTGTTTCCATGATATGCTATCTCATCTTAAGCTTGCGCTATTACAATGACTATAAATCAATCATATTTCAAAAGGTAAGTTATGCGGAAAGTATTTTGTTTCGATGGATTCGTAATTTTATGATGGCCTTTCTTGCCATTTTAATTCTTCGGATAATATTCTTTATCACCAATCCAGAATGGGGTGAGTTCGGAAGTCAGTTTTGGCATTATATT
Organism: Flagellimonas sp.; assembly: GCF_965601775.1. Taxonomy (GTDB): domain Bacteria; phylum Bacteroidota; class Bacteroidia; order Flavobacteriales; family Flavobacteriaceae; genus Flagellimonas. Next base: position 517,052 of record NZ_OZ271837.1, on the reverse strand, counting down.
GCGTTTTCTTTTGTATTCTATTACATCTCCATAAATGGGTACACCAATGCTTTAAAAACTTCTGTTCTTAGCGATATTAATTTTCATGCTACTCCAATTTTTAAGGAAAAAGAGGAGGAAATCGGCTCTTTAATTTCGACAGAAATTGATGTTCAACCGTGGAAAAAAAAGTTATCAGCAGTAATCGAAGAAGATAAGTTATATGAGAATCCAAGATTGACCTTATCTGATGTTGCTGAAGCACTGAATACAAATACAAAGGTGATTTCTTCGGTGGTAAATAGCGGTTTTGAAATGAATTTTAATGACTTTATAAACTACCACAGAATTGAAGCTGTCAAGAAAAAGTTGGCAGATGGAGAACATCAAAATACCACACTTTTGGGTATTGCCTTAGAATGCGGATTCAATAGCAAAGCAACTTTTAACAGAGCTTTCAAAAAAAATACTTCCTTATCCCCGAAAGATTATCTTCAAAAGGTATCCTAAAATAGGTCTCAAATCAAGATTTGAGGCTCTTTGCATAGGGTAGTCTTCTACATTTGCTCCAAATCATTTTCGGCGGCTATGAAAAACCTAATTATCCTACCTTTTTTACTTGTGTCATTTTTGGGGACAACCCAATCCAAAGAATTAAAAGAAATAGATGCGCTACTAAATTCAAAAGTATCATCAAGCAATCCTGGATTGTTTGTGGGCATTGTAAAAGACGGAGAAATCATCTATGAAAACTATAAAGGCTTAGCCAGTCTGCAACATAAGGTAAAAATCGATGCCAATACGCGTTCAAACATTGCTTCAACGGCAAAACAGTTTACCGCACTAATGGTATTAAACTTGGCCTTAGAGCAAAAGCTGAGTTTAGAAGATGACATCAGGGAATACCTGCCAAAACTTTACCCAAACGTACAGGACACAATTAAAATAAGGCATCTAATCAATCATACTAGCGGTATTCGGGACTTCTATGATTTAATGAGCATTCAGCAAGACCCTTGGTGGAGAAAAGAAGGTTTGGACAATGATGATGCCATTGAACTACTGGAAAAACAGCTGGATTTAGCTTTTAAACCAGGCAGTCGATATCTATACAGTAATTCCGGGTACACCTTGCTAACCAAAATAATAGAAGTTGCCTCCGGTGAAGATTTTCATAAGTATTCCAAGAATTTCTTTACAAATTTGGAAATGCCCAATACAGAATTCTTAAAAAACTATATGCAGGTAATTCCCAATCAGGCATTGCCTTACTCGGATTGGGGCGACGGTGTTTGGCAACAATATCCAATGATTACCAATCTTTACGGTGATGGTTTTTTATTTACAAGTCTGAAGGACCAGCTGGTTTTCGAGCAAGCTATCCAAAATGCAAAAACGAACAATAATGTTTTACTTATTCAAAGTCAAGAACCCATTCCAAATAGTGAAGTAACTACCTATGGTTTCGGTTTGGAGCTAAGTGACCGTATGAATTATAAATCCGTCCATCATTCCGGAGGTACCGGGTCCTACCATTCCCAAGTAATACGATTTACAGAGGAAAACTTGAGCATTTTTGTTATGAGCAATAATAGCAAATTATGGAGCGGCGGAATTGCCAATGAAATTGCCCAAGTACTATTGCCCAAAAAAGAGATTGAAGCGTCTTATGACCCACGTCTGAATGAGGTTGAAAAAGAGAGTTTAAACAGTGTTTCCGGGCAATACCTTTCTCCAAATGAGTACCTAATCCGTATTGAATTAAAAGATGGAAAACTATCTTGGAGAAATGCAAACAACAATCCCCTTGAACTGGTACAAGAAAAATCCAACGTTTATAGACTTTCCTATAATCCTAAACTGAAGGTAGGATTTTATACCGATAAGCTGATTCTCTTCTATCCATCAGGCAAGGCTAATGTTTTTAGTAAAATTCCGTATGAGAAAGCAACACTTGCTGACCTTGAAAGTTTTGTGGGCGACTACTATAGCGAAGAGTTGGATTTTGACTTTAAGTTAACCTTGGAAGACGGGAAATTAAAAGTTGCTCTTAGCGGATGGGATAAAAGTAAGGAGGTAGAAATACTTAACAAAAATGAGCTATTGGTTTTTGATTACATCCTCAAGGTCCAGCGCGATCAGTTTAATAGAGTTGTAGGCATGCTTTTAACGACCAATCGTGTTCTAAACAACAGATTTGTCAAAAAAACGAACTTAAAATTTCAACCTAAAATTGAAACCCCAGATGGTTCTATAAATGTTTCTACAATTAGCTCAAAAGATGGTAAGGCCTCAGATATTCTGCTAACCAAAAACTATCCAAATGGCAATGAAATATGGTACAAACAATTTGGGGGGAATAGTTATGACAAAGCAAATTCTATTCTAGCGACTGAAGACGGGTATATCATTATTGGGTCAACTAGTTCCTATGGAAATGGTAATTACGATATGCTAGTTATCAAAACCGATAAAAAAGGCCATAAAACTTGGCAAAAAACCTATGGTAGTTTTTATAATGAATATGGATATTCCGCTGAGATAACACAGAGTGGTTATCTGCTTAAAGGCTCCGTACAACAATGTGAAAATAATACCGATATCAACAGAAAATGCGCAACCAATGTTTGGTTTGTAGAAATCGATAAGGAAGGAAATGAAGTTTCAAACGAGACCTTGGAAGTTATTGATTAAACCAAAGCAATAAACAAAAACGCATTAAAACAAGGTTAGTTTATCCTAAGCGAACTAAAACGGGATTGAAGAGGCAAAAAAATCAAATATCAATTTTAGCATGTGCCTTTAAGGCAACCTCAAGACTGTCCTTCCAGTGTGGTATATTCAGGTTGAATGTCTTTTTGATTTTACCCTTGTCCATAACACTAAACTTGGGTCGTTCTGCAGGGGTAGGGTATTCTTCTGAGCGAATGGGATTTAACTGAATGGATATTTTATTGATATCAAAAATGGCTTTTGCAAAATCGTACCAACTGGCCACCCCTTCGTTGCTATAATGATACACTCCGTAATCAATGCTATGCGCCTTAATGATATGAAGTAGAACATTGGCTAAATCATGGGCATAGGTAGGTGTTCCTATTTGGTCATAGACCACAGACAATTCTTTTTTCTCGTTACCCAAACGCAACATGGTCTTCATAAAATTATGTCCAAATTCGGAATACAACCATGAGGTTCGGAGGATAAAGTACTCATCCAAATTGTTGATTATGGCCCGTTCCCCTTTGTATTTCGTATCCCCATAAAATCCTATGGGTCGTGCAATATCTTCCTCAACATAAGGTGTATTTAGAAAGCCGTCAAACACAAAATCGGTGGAAATATGAATCAATATAGTCTTGCTTTCGTTACAATTTGAAGCTAAGGTTCTGGCACCACTGACATTGATTTCGTAAGCCAAATCCTTTTCAGACTCCGCCTTATCCACATTTGTATAGGCCGCACAATTAATACAATAGGCGTAATTCGAAGAGAGTAATTCTTCATGTACCGCCTCAAAATTGGTAATATCCAATTCGGAAGATGACTTAAATACAAAGCTTAAACCCTCCGTATGTTGAGTAGAAGCCATAGCTCTTAAGGTACTGCCTAACTGTCCGGAAGCTCCGGTAACCAATATTTTCATAGGTTTACTAAATCTAATTAATGGGGAACCGCTTCTTTAAAAACAGGCAAAAGCTTGTCTTTTTCTGATATAATCAAATCTTCTTCATCCAAAATCCAATCAATATTGAAAGTTGGGTCATTATATAAGATACCCCCTTCTGATGTTGCGTTATAATAATTGTCACACTTATAGAAAAAAGTAGCTGTATCGCTCAAAGTTACAAATCCATGGGCACAACCTCGCGGCACATACATTTGTTTCTTATTTTTTGAAGAAAGTAAGGTAGTAACCACCTTACCAAAGGTTTTGGATTCGGGGCGAATATCCACGGCAACGTCCAATACCTCACCATCTACAACACGAACTAATTTTGCCTGTGCATGTTCACCCTTTTGAAAATGCAATCCTCGTAGTACTCCTTTTGTGGAAAAAGACTCATTGTCCTGCACAAATTGGGAGGTTATTCCTGTGAGTTGTTCAAACTTACTATGACTAAAACTCTCAAAAAAGTAGCCTCTCTTATCTTCAAAGACTTTAGGTTCTATAATGTAGCAACCTGCTATTTCTGTTTGCTGTACTTGCATGATATTATGTCAAAACTTCCAATAAACGGGTGCTGTAACCACTTTTAAGGAAAGGTTCGGTTAGTGCTTTAAATTGATTTTTGGTGATGAATCCCATTTTATAAGCCGAAGATTCAATGGCCCCAATCTTGAGCCCTTGTCTTTCTTCAATAACCTGTACAAATTGGGCGGCTTGCATCAAAGATTGGAACGTCCCGGTGTCTAACCAAGCTGTTCCACGGTCCATAATGCTCACCTTTAATTTTCCTCTTTTCAAATACTCCCGGTTTACATCGGTGATTTCCAATTCACCCCTAGCACTGGGTTTAATATTTTTCGCTATTTCCACCACATCATTGTCGTAAAAATAGATTCCAGGAACGGCATAATTCGATTTAGGCTGCCTGGGTTTTTCTTCAATGGAAATGGCATTGCCATCTTCATCAAAATCCACAACCCCATATCGTTCTGGGTCATTTACGTGATAGGCGTAAATAATCCCACCATCCGGGTCATTATTGGACTGCAATAAAGTTTCCAACCCTGTTCCATAAAAGATGTTGTCCCCAAGAATCAATGCTACTTTATCATCACCAATAAACTCCTCGCCTATGATAAAGGCTTCTGCCAATCCATTGGGTTCCTCTTGAACCGCATATTCAAATCGGCATCCGTACTTTCTACCATCACCCAATAATCGTTCAAAAAGTGGTAAGTCGTGAGGGGTTGATATGATTAAAATTTCCCATATTCCAGACTCTATCAAAGTGGACAATGGGTAATAAATCATGGGTTTGTCGTAGACCGGAACCAATTGTTTGCTCACCGCCAAAGTGATGGGGTGCAATCGGGTTCCTGAGCCTCCTGCCAAAATTATTCCTTTCATTTTTTCTGTTTATTCCGTTAAAACGGTTGGATTACGGCGTTTACGCCATGCTTTTTGTGTCTTTTTTGATGAACTTTTCCAAGTACCAATCAATGGTTTTCTCTATCCCAGTTTCAAAATTCTCATCAGCTTCCCATCCCAATTCGTTTTCAATTTTTGAAGCATCGATGGCATATCTGAAATCATGACCTGCCCTATCCTTTACAAAGGAAATCAAATCCTTATAAGATGTATTGTTGGGTCTTGGATACTTCTTATCCAAAATCTCGCAAACCGTTTGGGCGATGTATACATTGTTTCTTTCATTCCGTCCTCCAATATTATAGGTCTCGCCAGAAACTCCTTTTTCATAGGCCAAGGCAATTCCCTTACAATGGTCTAGAACGTAAAGCCAATCGCGAATATTGGAACCATCTCCATAAATTGGGATGGCTTCTTCACCCAACACCTTTCGGATAATGGTCGGTATTAGCTTTTCATCGTGCTGTTTGGGGCCATAATTGTTGGAACAATTGGTAGTTACTACATTCATTCCGTAAGTATGGTGATAGCTTCTTACAATAAAGTCGGAAGATGCTTTTGAAGCACTATACGGGCTATTTGGTGCATAAGGCGTAGTTTCATGGAACAAACCTTCCTTGCCTAGAGTCCCATATACCTCATCCGTGGAAACATGGTGGAATCTTGAATTTTTGTAGGCCTCCTTATAGACCCCTGGACCTACCATCCAATGCTTTTTGGCTACATCAATCAAGTTAAATGTACCGATAATATTGGTTTGCATAAAAGCGTCCGGATGTGTTATGGAGTTGTCCACATGGGATTCCGCTGCAAAATGGATAACAGCTTGAATATCAAACCTTGCAAAAAGTTTTTCTACCAACTTTCTATCACAAATATCACCTTTAATAAACGTATATCGAGAATGTCCTTCTACCTCCTCGAGGTTTTCGAGATTTCCAGCATAAGTGAGCGCATCAATATTGATAATGTGATCATCAGGACGTGTCTCCAAATAGTAGGGCACAAAATTGGAACCTATAAAACCAGCTCCTCCCGTTACTAAAATGTTAGCCATGCTTTGGACTTTATATTACTTATTTTGTAAATATAATCCTACTTTTTTCAGTCACTCAATTATTGTTGTGAATGCCTGTTTTTTGTTGGTAGAACACCTTGAAGATAGGTTTAATGCATAAACCCGCCAACTTTATTAACCTTTCCGATGATAGTGCAAAAGTTAATTCCTGCATGCAAGCAAACTTTTTCCTACTTTAGTATTGCGATTTTTTACCCTATGGAATCCAAAAATCCTGAAAAACCCTATATCCTAGCGGTTGACGATGAGCAACTCAATTTAGAACTCCTCCGATTCATCTTAGAACGAAATCAATACGAGTTTGTAGGCACCAGCGATGACGATTATTTCTTTGATCTTCTAAAAGAACGTAAACCAGACCTCATCTTGTTGGATGTAATCATGCCGCGTATTGAAGGCTTTGAGCTTTGCGAAAAAATCAAGGAGTTTGAAGCTTATCGCGATATCCCTATTATTTTCCTAACTGGCAAGGTAAACGTAAAAGACAAAGTAAAAGGTTTCGAAGTTGGAGGGGTGGATTATGTGACCAAACCTTTTAACGAGCAAGAACTAATTGCAAGAATTCGAACACATATTGAATTGATGCGCGCCCGAAAAAAAATCGAGGAGCAAGCGCAAAATCTTCAGCAATCCAATGATTTGAAAGATAGAATGTTCTCCATAATTGGGCATGATCTACGTTCGCCTTTGAGCGCGGCAAAGCTGAAGATGGATTTCATTATGCGAGGTATTATTGACCCAAAAGGAGATGCCTTTTTGGACGAAACCGTTTTTGGACTTTTAAAGACCATGGATGAAGCGCTTAATCTTCTTCAAAACCTATTGGGTTGGGCAAAATCCGAAAGTGACCAGATTCAAATGATTCCTGAAAAACTGGATGTTCATGATTTGGTGGAGCAAACACTTCGGCTTTTAAAATTGGGAAGCGAACACAAGAAAATAGAGCTTTCCAACAATGTCCCAGAGGATACTTTTGCGTACGCGGACAATAATATGATAAAAACCGTGCTTCGTAATTTATTATCCAATGCTATAAAGTTCACTCCCCTCGAAGGAGCCATTCGCATCAACTCAAGACTCGAAGAAGATAGTGTGGTTTTGGAAGTACAGGATAACGGTAATGGAATTTCCAAGGAGGATATTCAAAAAATCCTAAATCCCAATGAACATTTTAGTAAGTTGGGTACAGAAAAAGAACCAGGTACTGGTTTAGGACTTGTACTTTGCCAGAGTTTTGTTCACAAAAACGGTGGAGCCCTAAAAATTAAGAGTGAATTAGGTAAGGGCAGTACTTTTTATTTTGATATTCCCCTGTATACCGAAACTGAGATGGTTTAAGTTGCTGTTTGTGGCCCCATTCCACTTCTTTTCGCCCTTTCCCAGTTAACTGATTGATTACCTTTCATGTATCTACGAAAGCCCAAATACATAGAAAGGTTCATTATGAAAAAGTAGTAAGGGATAAACAATATCTTTAATCGAATTTGCCTATTTTCTAAAAACCAGCCTATCAAGGCAGCGGTATAAAAAGCCACTTGGCACAAGAACAAAAAGCTATAAATTCCAAAATCAAAAAGTCCTTCATGGTTTGCCAAGAAAAAATTTACCGGGATGATCAATAAAAGAAGTAGTGGAGTCAAAGTCCATCGCAACACCCTGTGTGAAATATATTGAAACGAAAGTGTACCGTATTTAAAGAAATTCAACAATGGTCTTAACCGAAGTACGGATTGGATACCACCTGCTGAAATGCGGATTTTTCTTTTCAATTCTTCCTTAACATCGGCAGAAGCAGATTCAATGGCATACGCTTCTGGGTTATATTGAATGGTATACCCTTTCATAGCCACTCGAAGTGAAATTATAAAATCATCCAATAAAGTATCCTGTTCCACCTCCTGCCAAAGCTCTGTCCTAATGGCAAAAAGTTCACCGGCGGCACCCACAACCGAATACAGTTCAGCGTCCCATTTTTTTAGTTGGGATTCATATTTCCAATACAATCCTTCACCCGCTCCAGCCGCATTGTCCGCGTCCTTGGAATAAATACGCTTTTCACCAGAAACACAGCCTACTTTTGGATTCCTAAACAATTTGATAATTTCTTTTATGGAATTCCTACCCAATTCGGTATTAGCATCTGAAAAAATAACAATGGGGGTATTCACAAAGGTGACTCCGCGATTCATTGCAGCAATTTTTCCCAATCTCTCATCGGAGTGATACACCTGTACCCCAGCATATTTTCTTAATAACTCAGGAGAACCGTCATTAGAACCATCAGTAACCCAAACTTGGGTAAGTTTATTTTGCGGATACTCTAAGTTTTTAGAATTTTCAACCTTTCGATGTACAAAATCCTTTTCGTTATGAGCAGTTATCAGTAATGTCACTTCAGGTTCATAATCTTCATTCCCGGTAAAAGGTTTTCCAAGACCCAATAGCCTTCGCAATTTTATGAGGGCAAAAAGCAAAATACCATATCCCAAGTAGGAATAGAAAATAATAAATAAGGCAATCCAAAAAAAGTATGCTAAAAATTCCATGTCAATGTTATTGTGCTAAACAGCTACCAAATTCTTTTTAATGATTCTTTCCCATTCCCCAGAATCAGGATTATAGGTTTTGACCACCCTTGCCGGGTTTCCTACAACTACTGAGTATGGTGGCACATCTTTAGTTACTACGCTTCCACCGGCAACAATACTATGCTTACCAATGGTCACTCCAGCCACTACCACGGTGTTGGCACCAATCCAGGTCTCATCTTCCACAACAATTTCTGCTGTGGACACACCTTGAGCGTGAATAGGTTGAGATACATCTTCATAATTATGATTCAATCCAGATAAGACAATATTTTGAGCCAAACGCACATCATCGCCAATCGTCACGGGGCCAATCAAGGTATTTCCCAATCCAATTCGGGTTCTATCACCAATCCTAACGGCTCCCACGCCATTGTTTACCGTTGCAAAATCCTCGATTGTAGAATCCGTTCCGAGTTCAAAGGTGCTCCACGGTAAAACATCGATTCGGGTTCTACGACAGATGGTAGCTCCTTTCCCTTTTCTGTGATAAAATGGATTTAAAAACCATTTGACCCATAGTCGGGGTCTTGCTTGATTTTTGGGCACTATAAGCCAATAGGCAAATGACTTAATCCTTTGATTCTCTTTAATTGTATTGACTAATCCCATAGATTCTGGTTTTAGGCTGATTTTTTGATGGCCTCATAAATGGCCTTTACATTATTCTCCCAAGTATGGCTCTTTGCAAAAGCGATTCTCGCTCGAACCCGTTCCTCGGAGTTTTCATCCAATGCTTTCTGTGCCAACTCCAAGTAATCTTCGTTCGAATCAGCTAGGTAAACATGCTCTTGAAACATTTCCATAGCTTTAGTCCTTGTGGCCAAAGTAGGTTTCCCCATGGCCAAGTATTCATCAATCTTTCTAGGATAATTTCCAATGGTCCAATCGTTGACCACTTGGGGGTTCATGGCAACATCAAATCCTTTTACATAGGAAGGCAATTGAGACGCATCTTTGCTTCCCAAAAAGTAGACATTATCCAGTTCGTGCAATTTGGAGTTTCTAAAATCCTCATCCTCCGGACCAACTAATACTATACTCCAATCCTTTTTGGATTTTGCAAAGTGCTCAAGCAATTCTAAATCCAGTCGCATACTGGTTAAGTACCCTACGTAACCTAAAACAGGCCTTGGAATACTTTCAAATTCTTTCGGAATTTCAATGGCATCTTCTTCATCATTAAACAAGGAAACATCGCACCCTTGCCCTACCATATAGCTATTTGGATTATGCTCCAATCCGTATTCTGTGTATAAGGTTGAATTATTGACCACGGCATCCGCCTTTTTAATGATTTGGGGTTCGATACGTTCCCCATGCTTCTGCCAGTAGGGTACTTTAATCAGATAATCCCTCATGTAGTAGGTATAGCTTTCTGGATTCAAAAACTCCCGAAGATGTAATCCCAAAAACATGGAACTGTCATTAAAAACCAAGATATCCTTGAATCCAAGCTCATGCATGGCATCCTTGATATCCTTGGCAAATATTTTCGAGTTTCTTTTATTCAAGATTTTGAACAATCCATGAAAGGGTATCCAATTGATGGATTCCGTCATGGATTTGGGGTAAAGATTCCACAGATTCGACTCCACTTCAACCAATCCATTCTCTTCTCCATTCTTGATTCGAAGTCTTTTTTGGATTCTTTCAGACTCTCGTTCTCTTTTTAGGGTGGCCCTATCTAAAGGTGGATTTACATACAATACCCTATTGTGCTTGGAAAATTCTAGGGCAATGTTTTTACAGTTGCTACCAATCTCGATGTCCCAGGCCTGTATTCCAACCACTACAATGTCTCTGTCCTTAATCATGCCGTTTCAAGTTGAATTTCTTTATACACATCTCCATAGAGTTCCAATACGTTTTTGGCCATTACTTCCCAAGAGAAATTCTTTGCCCGTTCAATTCCCTTTTCCACCAACAAATTGGCCAGGGCATTATCTTCTACTAAGGTGATAAGGGCTTGCGTAATTTGATTAGAATCAAAAGGGTCCACGATCAATGCCGCACCTTCTCCTGCAACTTCCGGCATCGAAGAGGTATTTGATGTAATTACGGGAACACCACAGGCCATACCTTCTAAAATTGGAATTCCAAAACTCTCTCGGAGCGAAGGATACAAAAAGGCGGTCGACTGACTAATGATGGCAGGCAAGTCCAAATTTTGAACATAACCTGTTAAATGCACTAAGTCTTTGATTTCTTGGATATCCAAGGAATTCAATAATTTGTCGAATTCAACCTTGTCATAATCTAACATGACCAACTTATATTGGTTGGTGTATTGCCGATTGAAATCAGCAAAAGCTTTCAAAACTCCTTTCGTATTCTTTTTAGGGTCTGTGTTCCCCAAAAAGAAAAAGAACTTATCCGGCAATTGATACTTTTCCTTTATGGCATTTAGCGTGGAAGCATCAGTCACTTTTTTAAAATGACCTCCCACACCGTTATATATGGCGGTCAAGCGCTCGTCAGTAAAACCGAAATGATGGTTTATCCTATTCTTTTCATAGTTGGAAACCGTGATAACCTTCTTACTCCTTTTTATAACAGGCGGCACACAATACCTTCGGTACATATTTCCCAATTTCTGATACCATGTTCCTTCTTTTTTGAAAAGACTTATACTTTCTAAATAAATGATATCATGCAAGGTTGTTATCAGAGGTACCCTGGAAAAAAGAGGCCCTGTATTACTAGTGCAATGCAAAACATCACAACCTTCTTCATAGGCTGCTTTGGGGAGAGCAAACTGTTCCCAACCTGGATAACCAAACTTGGAATCCAGCACCACTATTTTAAAATTTGGAGCTATGGGGATACAAGTGTTATCGAAATCAGGTCGCACAAAGATTACATAGTCATTATACGTGTCTATTTTTTGAAGGCTTTTGATAAGCTCCAAGGCCACCATATCCATACCGTGTTTTTTCTTGCGATACAATCGTTGTCCTTCAATACCTATTTTCATTTTATGGCGTGTTGATGGTTCCATGTTGTGTATGGATGAATTTTTTATTTGCTCCTTTCAATTTGAATAAGGAAAGGAACATGAGGAAAAATGCCTTGGGCATTGTTAAGACTGCCTTTAAGGTTTTTTGATTGTAGTAATTTTTCGGAATCGAGAAAGCAAATGCAAGTACGGTGAATCCCAAGGTGGCATACCATATGGATGAGGGTACCACTAAAATATTGGCACTCGCTATGAATTCAAGTATGAGGTATAAGAAAGTAAAGACTACAACCAGTCCCAAAAGCAGCACTCTTGGCGGTGAAATCATTTGATAGACCTTGTCAAAGAAATCTATATTTCCCTTGGTAACCAGTTCCTTCAATCCAGCCCAAACATACCTTCTGAAATAAACAAATTGGGCCGAAAGCCAACGCTTTCTTTGATTGGCAAAAACTTCCGATTTCTGTACTTTTTCATCCAAAACCAAGGCCTCATGAAGGTATTCGATTTTGATTCGCTTACGCAACAATTCAAGCTCTAATTCCTTATCGAAACCTCCAACTGCCTTTACTTCGGACATCATTTTCTTAAAGAAAAAATAGTCAAAGGCCATTCCCGAACCTATCAATGCAGAGGAAAGGCCTAAGACCCGATGTCCTTTTCTAAAAATATGGTTGTTCACCTCTTCACTCACCGCATCCAAGATGGCGAAAGAGGTGTTGGTGTTTTTAGCGATGCGATGTCCTTGGACTACCTTATATCCTTGATTGAAGGAATCATTGATTTTTTCAAGGAATTCACGCTCCATAATATTATCCGCATCCAAAATCAAGGCTACATCATAATCGTTACCAATCACTTCCATGGCTTTATTCAGTGCCTTGGATTTTGTACTCTTTTCAAAAGAGACCTCAACGACCCGTAAGGGCAAAGCTCTAAGTTGAGATAAAGTAGATTCCTGAAAAGAATCTGCAATAATGATGACTTCAAACAAATCCGAGGGATAGGCTTGCTTCAGCGCTTGTTGCGCCACATCGACTATTACAGCATCTTCCTTGTACCCAGGAATGAGCACTGCAAATTTGCGTTGCTTCTGAAATAGAACTTCCTTTTCTTTCGCTTTAAAAAGTCCTGCAAAACCAAAGACAAAAACATAAATGGAAGCAAAACCAAAATATCCAATCAGTACAACTTCAATTCCATTTAATATGAGCTTAAAAACCTCCATTTATGGCGCTATAGTTTAACCTTCAATTAATTCCTTTATGGATTTTTCCTGAAGCAGATTGTCAAAATAGGCTATGGTTTTCGTTAAGCCTGTGCGCAAATCCACATTGGGTTCCCAGCCTTCCAGCTTCTCTTGGGCTAGTGAAATATCTGGTTTGCGTTGCATTGGGTCATCCGAAGGCAAAGGCAAATGGATAATTTTGGATTTTGAACCTGTTAGGTCAACAATATTTTCCGCTAGTTCCAACATGGTAAACTCTCCTGGATTACCTATGTTCACTGGACCTATGAAATCATCCTCAGTCCCCATCATTTTTACCATACCATCCACCAAGTCATCCACATACTGAAAACTTCTTGTTTGGGTTCCATCTCCAAAAACGGTGATGTCCTTCCCTTGAAGTGCCTGCATAATGAAGTTGGAAACAACGCGTCCATCATCCGGCTCCATTCTTGGACCGTAGGTGTTAAATATTCGAACGATTTTTACCAACACATCATTAGAAGTATGATAGTTCACAAATAAAGATTCTGCGCATCGTTTTCCTTCGTCATAACACGAACGAATACCTATTGGGTTTACATGACCCCAATAGTCCTCAGGTTGCGGGTGTAATTCTGGGTCCCCATAGACTTCACTAGTGGAAGCCTGAAGAATTTTGGCTTTAATCCGCTTAGCCAGACCAAGCATATTAATTGCCCCCAAAACCGATGTCTTAATGGTTTTGATTGGATTATGCTGATAGTGCACAGGAGAGGCCGGGCACGCTAGATTATAAATCTCATCTACTTCCAAAAAGTATGGCAGGGTAACATCATGCCTGATAATTTCGAAATAGGGATTGTCCAATAGATGAACTATTTTGCTTTTCCTTCCCGTGAAGTAGTTATCCATGCTGATTACTTCATTCCCCTCCTTAAGTAAACGCTCACAAAGATGGGAGCCTACAAATCCGGCACCTCCGGTTACTAATATTCTTTTCATTTTTATGAATTAAAGATCAATTGCTTGTTTTTGGTTGCTGTTAACCACTTCCCTACCAATGGAGTAATAGGTAAAATCCAATTCTTCCATTTCTTCTGGATCGTAGACATTTCTTCCATCAAAAATGGTTTTCTGATTCATCAATTTTTCCAAGATTCTGAAGTTCGGCATACGGAACTCGGACCACTCGGTGACCACAATCAAACCATCTGCGTCAATAATAGCATCGTATTCATCCTTGGCATATTCAATTTTGTCTCCCAATATCCGCTCGGCTTCTTCCATGGCAACAGGGTCATATGCCCGTACTGTGGCACCTAAAGCTTTTAATTCTTCAATAATTACAAGGGCTGGAGCTTCCCGCATATCGTCCGTTTTTGGCTTAAACGAAAGTCCCCACATTCCAAATTGTTTACCTTTTAGGTTATCACCAAAGTGACGTTTAATCTTTTCCACTAAAGTGGTTTTCTGTCTATAATTCACCGCTTCAACTGCCTTCAATACCTCCAAAGAGTGACCATATTCATCAGCAGTCCGGACCAAAGCCTGTACATCTTTGGGGAAACAACTTCCACCGTAACCTGTTCCGGGATAAATGAACTTGTTGCCTATTCTGGAATCGGACCCGATTCCTTTTCTTACCAAATCCACATTGGCGCCAACTAATTCACATAGGTTAGCGATATCATTCATGAAGCTAATTTTGGTGGCAAGCATAGAGTTTGCAGCATATTTGGTCATCTCAGAAGAGAAAATATCCATGAATAACAGTGGATGACCGTTCATCAAGAAAGGTTTGTACAAACGCTTCATTACTTTTTCTGCGCGCTTGCTTTCTACGCCAACCACAATTCTATCGGGTTTTAGAAAATCGTCCACTGCACTTCCTTCCTTAAGGAACTCCGGATTGGAAGCCACATCAAATGGAATCCGCACCTTTCTGGCAGCCAATTCTTCCTCCACTGCGGCTTTTACCTTAAAAGAAGTTCCCACCGGTACTGTACTTTTAGTAATGATTACTTTGTAATCCTCCATATGTTGTCCTATTTCTCGAGCTACACCCAATACATATTTAAGGTCCGCGCTACCATCCTCATCTGGAGGAGTTCCCACGGCAATAAATACGGCATCGCAATCCTTTATGCCTTTTTCCAAACTAGTGGTAAAAGAGATTCTTCCCTTATCAATATTACGTTCCAATAGGACATCCAAGCCTGGTTCGTAAATTGGGACTTCCCCCCTTCTTAGTTTTTCTACTTTTTTCTTGTCAATGTCGACACAGGTAACATTGATTCCAGTTTCAGCAAAGCAAGTTCCTGTTACTAAACCCACATAGCCTGTTCCTACTACTGTAATGTTCATGATATAGAATTTCGTTTTGTGTTTAAAAGTTGATTATTTACTGTCTCGCATACCAATCCAAATCCTGTGTTCCCCCAGAATTCGCCCAGTTGACAAATCTTGGATATTCTATGGTAATGGGAATGGATTCCGAGGGGGGAACAAATTCATCGAAGATGTTCAATGCCCAAGGAAGATTGGTAGTGGTTTTATAATATCTATCGTTGCTAGGGTCGCTATCATCATCCGAGCTGCTTAACAAGGCAGCTTTGCTGGTAGGAGGAAAATCGGGTAAGTGTATTTCCCTTGGTCTTTCCCCATTGGAAATTAAAAATGGATTAAAAGGCACTAACCCTAAGTCCTCATAATTTATCGGAGTATTGAAATCAATGCCGATGTTGACCGTATCGCCTTGCATCTCAATCGTATTTCCAGCTATAAAAATGACCGTTTCGTTTGCTGCGGTACCCGTTTCCGTTCCATTTGCATTTAAGCTGATGAAATTTGCATTTATCACCTGTCCCTGCACATCCTCTACCAAGTTGGGGTCAATTGGAAGGAATAAGGCAAATCCATTTGGCTGTGCCCCACCAATGTTTTCTATGGTAAAGTTTGCCTCAATTCGGGCTACTTGATTTGATGCATTTGTTATCAGATTGTAGGAGTAGGAAACGACCAAATCATTGAAATCGTAATCCCCCTGACTTGGCCATAAATCTTCGTAGGCCAAGACTCCTGTTAAGTTTTCGCTTGGTGAGAAATTATTAAAAGCCTGGTTAACATCAAATGGAAAATCATCTAATTCATCATTTACTCCATCTCCATCAGTATCGTTCGCGGGGATTAGAGCCACAACATTAGTCAATTCAATAGACTCTACTGGATTGGCCCTTGCATAAAAAACAGCATCATTAAAGTCATCATCCGACCCTTGGTCCCTCCTTAAATCTTCAAAAGCCAAAAAGTTGATTTCCCGGGCACTGTCATACAACTGTACCATGTGATTGCTCAAACTTCCGGCTTCAGGGTTAAAAGTAGGGTCTGAGTAAAAAATATTTCGCCCATCGCCAACATCAGAACCATTCCATCCATTGGCCACAATAAACCAGGATACCACAGTATTTGGAGGAAATCTTCCCAGATAAACTCTATCCCCTGGAACCAACCCTCCCGAAGAACCTACCATGGATACATTCGGGAATATGATGTTATGAGCAGCAATATCGTCCACGGTAGCAGGCTTTTGACCTACCGGATAAGAATAGTATCCTATCGCATTTCTAAAACCGGCTCCTTCGGAAACAAAGGTTACCCAAACATCCACCAAATCTGTTAAAACCATACTAGTTTCACTTTCATTGGCCAAAAATTGTGGATTGGCATTTGGCACCCTGCTACGTTCAGGAAGGGAAGCATTTACATCATCCAATAAATTTTGTTGAATCACATCAGGCAGTTCCATGTCATCTGGCACCCCAAGACTATTATAACTGCTCAGATAATTGTAAGTTACTTTTGAAGCTAGACTTCTTCTTCCTTTACTCGAGGCAAAAGTTGTATAGGCAACTTTATTTGTAGCCCCACTTCTATCATATAAGGGCCGATAATCAAAAGCTACTGAATTGTTTTGAATTCCTAAATGAATATCCTTGGTCAGCCCTATGTAATCGCTGACCAGAATTATACTATCGGCTTGGGCTGAAAGTATAAAATCTTGTTCATAGTGTCCTTCTGAATCAAAAGTGGCCCGTCCAAAAGGAATGCTGTCTCGTGTGCCCGTTTTACTATATAAAGTGAATACCGCCTTGTTTAGGAATTGGGGTACGTCAAGTGTTACATTTACCACATCGCTGGTGGCATAATCAAAATTCGCAGAGACATTGAGTCCTGCCAATGGGCCTGAAGGATCAACATCATCAGGATTATCTGTAACAGGGTCCAAATCATTTTCACTGACGCAGCCTGTCAAAGTAATCCCTAGAACCAAAATCAAGGCTGTTTTAAAACTTTGAAACATTTTGTAGGTCTAATATTTTTGTAAATATTATCCTACATTATTTATAAGAAAAGTAATTGTTGTAAAGCGAAGCATTACTGTTGTAAAATAGGAAGTTATCTCGATGAAAAGTGTCCATTTAACGTAGTAAACAGGATTTTAATCGATAGTTTTTAGCAATCGGGTCACTCTACACTCCTTTTTTCAATGTACAACAATTGGTTTTTTTTATCCAATTCAAAACTAACTTTTTGACTATAAAAGCTGCCCATCTCCTCTAAATTAACCACGATAAATTCCTTACTACAAACAAATGTTTCGCCGGGATGAGGATTTTCCGCCACCCTAAATTGCTTTTTTTGACAATTCTCCAGAATCTGAGTTTCCCCTGACAAGTAATTTGAACTCCAACGCACCACCCGTAAAGAATCTGATACTGGACTCGACAAGGACATTTCATGGACTTTCATTTGCTCTACTATTTTGGATGTGTTTTCATTTCGGACAAAATGATTTAGACATTTCATCTGGGTAGTAGTAATGTACCCATCAAAACGCTGTTCAGGATATTCATGGATTCGATAGTTCCCGCAAAGTATGTTTACAATTTCCTTTATGTCCTTGGGTTGAACGTAGTGCAACTCGTCCTCTTCAAAAACTTGGATAAAAGGTCCAACACTAGGACTGCTATTTTTCAATATTTGTTGTTTTACCCCCTTTGCACTTGAAAAAGAAAAAACATACACTTTGCCTTCCTCCTTCAAAGCCAAATTGACAACTACTGCGTCTTCCTTGACCATTATCTTCGAAAACAAAAAGCATATTCCCAATGCAACAATGATAGATATCACCAGCACACGAGATGCCAGACTACTTCCCATGTTTACAACCTTTATTTCATGAAAGGTATGACTCAATACTCCCAAACCACCCATAGAATTGACAGTCATCCATTCTGGGTTGATAAAACCAAGGCACAGAACTTTTAGATTACAGCTTTATGGTGCAGATTCCATGTTATTGCCCGCCAGAATGCCTTTAGATGGGCAAACTCACGCTTGAGCAGAAATTGAAGTGTATTTTTTGGTATGGAAACAAAACATTGAAATAATAAGCTTATCGCCAATGATAAGGGTTTAAAGTTACGCCTGGCGAAAAGGATACGGTTTCTGGAAATATAATAGGTCTTTAATGGACTGAACTTCCCCGTTGAAACAGATTCTTTATGAAGGATATGGGACTTAGGTTGGTAGAAAATTTTATATCCTGCTCTTTTTACCATTTCTGCCCAATCGTGTTCCTCATAATACAAAAAGTAAATTTCGGTCATCATTCCCACTTCGTCCACAACCCTTCTGGGAACCATCATGGCAGCCCCATGAATGGACTGCGTTTCTTTTGGTTCATCAAAATCCCCATTGTCCTTTTGATGGTATCCGATACTATTATTGCGAATGGTCCATTTATTCATCGGGGTGTAACCAGCATATTGAATCAAAGTTGGGTCCCAATGAAATTTAATTTTTGGACTCACCATTCCAATACTGTCATCCTTTTGAAGGGTTTCTACCAAGGGCTGAATGAAGTTTGGCGGGACAATAGTGTCGTTGTTAATAAACAAAAGATACTCTCCCTTGGCCTGTTTTACTCCAAGATTGTTACCTCCAGCAAAACCCAAATTTTCCTGGCTCTTAATCAAGTTGACTTCAGGATAGTTCTCCTTGATTCTATCTGGATTATCGTTTGGTGATGCATTATCAACCACGATTACTTCATAATTGGCATACGAAAGTTTCCTGACGGAATCCAACAAATCCAGTGTCACCTCAGACTCATTGTAATTGATGGTTATTATTGAAACTAGTGGTTCCATAATTTTAGTTTTATGCTGCTTGCAATTCTAGTTGAGCTTCTTTTTCACCCATAATTTTTTTATCCAACTTGGGAGAAATAAAGATGAATACCATACCGGTGTACATTAAAATACAGGTAGGAAATTGACCAAAAACACCATTGCCATAGGAGGCTAGCATGATTCCGGCCATTCCACAAACCAATGCGGTAATCTGGCCTTTTAACCAATCGTCCCGTATTTTGAACATACAATTGTAGGCTCCGGTTATTAGTATGAAAAACAAAATGAAAAGATGGAGATATAAGCCTACGATTCCCGTATCCGCCCAAACAGCAACAAACCAGCTATCGGTTGCCGTATTGGCCAAAAACGTATTGGGAGAGAAACGCTTGCCCCAGTTTCCTGTTGAGCCAATTCCACCTCCCAAGGGTCTAGTTGCTAGATATCCTTTGAGCTTTGCTTGGTTAATCCTTCGCATTTCCAGGGAAGCATCATTGGGGTCGAACGCGGTCCGCATTCTTCGTATTTGGTCATTGTCATTGCCAATGGTGGTGTACTTAAAAAAGACAAAAACGCCTATGCCGGCAATCACACCCAGTACGATACTTGGGATATGTTTTCTTACCAAAATGAACATAACTCCACCCATAGCCGGTACCGCAATGGCTCCTCGGGTTCCGGAAATCATCATCCCCAATAAGCCCGCCATGGCTACTATTCCACAAAAAATCTGAAACTTCCGGTTTTTAGCGAACAGGGCCAATACCCCAAAAACGACTCCGGTATGGCCTTGCGAAGCACCAAACTGTCCCGCATCAGAATAAAATGAGAAAATTCGAAGCTTTCCGAATAAGATATGAGTCACATCTCCACCTGCATCCAACCAAGCTTGCTCATAAGAATCCACTCCAAAAATGAGCTGTTGCATCCCCTTCATGGTTGCCAAAACCGAAAGCACTCCCCATATGACAAAAAACAGGTGCAGGTCTTTTTCCTTATTGAACAACATAAAAACCAAGGGTACAAACAACCACTGATATAAAGCCAAACCTCTCATCGCATAGAACCAAGCAGCAATGCTTACTGCTTCGGGATTAACAATCTGTAGTACGGCATAGCCAAACCAAATGGTCACTAATAGGGTCAATTGTGAGTTAGCTCTTTCCCACGGCACTTTTATTCTGAAGGCCTTAAAGAACAATGCCAAATACATAAGGACCATAAGCCCATCCATCAAAAGGCCCCAAGTCATGGGAATGTAACGTCCAATTCCCAACACAAAAAAGTTAAAAATGAGTATGGTTATGATACCAATGCGGGGATTTACAAAAAGTGCTCCCATATAGAGTGCAGCAAAAGGCAACACGATAATAGCGAGACCAGCAACCAATCCTTTGGTTGCAGTTAGATGTCCTGCGGTAATCGCTATTGACAAAATCAATAGTATGGGAAGAGGCTTCCTTAGGTAGTCCGAACCCTGTGTTTTTTCAAAAGGATTCATCAGCCCAGATGTGTTTTAAGGTTCTTTAGAAATACCAGGCTCTCTGAAACTATCTGCTTACTTTCGACCTGGATTTCCTTTTTCAAATAGTAGAATCCCATAACCATACCCATTATGGTGAAGAGCACGGTTCCAATGGCTACGGCTACTAGACTTTCAAACACGAAAACTGCCAATACATTTAAGATAATGTTTGAAAAAGTCATCACCAGTACCTTGTACAAATTCAGTTTGGGTTTGTTGATGCTATCCAACAAAACTCCTGTGAACCTATCGATAGGCAACAACATGATGTACACCGTGAATACCCTAAAAATTAGAGTCAACAGTGGTAAGGAATCCACATATTCATTGCCTCCCAAAAACAAAACCATGTGTTCGGCAAATACAAATCCTCCCAAGGCTACAGGAAAGAATAAAAGGGTTACGATACCCACATAGGAATAAAATATTTTTTTCGCTCCAAACACATCACCTTCCACCGACTTTTTTGCCATTCTGGGATAGGCGGTCATGGTGAAACTATGAAGAGGTATTCCCAGTAAATCAGTCAGTTTTAAGGGAATGGCATACATAGCGATGCCAGCTGACCCAAGTATAGGGCTCATTCCTATAATGAAAGTATCTGAACTTTTCAATAAGCTAGAGCTTATCAAAGTACCCATAGAGTACTTCCCAAAATTTACCAGCTCTTTTTCAATCTTTCTTTTGGCATCTTTCAAGAAGGTCAACCCATCCCAACTTCTTAGGGAGCACCAAATTCCTGAAAATGCGTTTACCGCAATGTTTACCCAAATAATGGCAATCAGATCCCATTTTAGCCACCAATGGTTTAGCACCAAAAACAGACAAAACAGACCCACATTAGACAGTCGTACCCACATCATTCGGCTAAAGTTCTGTTCAGCTTGAAATAAGGACATGGCATTGTTCCAACTTAAATTGGACAGGGCTAAAAAGGGATAGTACATCAGAAAAAGATTGTATCCATTGCCGATTTCCAATTTCCCAATTTTCAAAAGGCCATAAAATGACCAGCAGAAAAAGGTGAGAGCTATTAACAACAATACATTGATTCTGAATGATGATCCCAGAACGGTTTTCTTCTTTTCATCATCTGCTCCTGAAAGCAATCTTACAGAAGAAGTGCGGGTTAGTCCAAATCGCAATAAGTCGACAAAAGTGGCCAAGGTTATGAACAATACCCACTCCCCAAAAAGTTCTTTGGGCAATTGGCGAGTCAATAACATAAAGCTTAGGAGTCCCAAAAAAGCCACACTCACATTGGCCATCAAGGAAGATAGGTTCTTTTCTTTACCGATATGTTTTAGCTTTTGCAACATTATGCCACCGATGTCTTGGTAAAAAATCTAAATTGAACCGCTTTCTTTATCCATTTACGTAAGAGTGATCTCTTTTTTGGTAAATCACCCACCACAGTTTCCATTTCAAGAACCTTAACCCCATTTAAAATAATGGTAGGCTCTGGACCTGTTGTAGCCTCATTGAATAATTCCAATGCATTGATATCTGCCTCACTCCAAGCTCGATTGGCACGGGTAACCAAAAAGGTATAGTCCATGGTGGAGGCCAATTTTACAGGAAACGGATTTTTGATAATCCCTGGGATTTCCAAGAGAATGAAATCAAAAGCACCAAAATTTTCAATATTTTCGGATTCATCAAATTCCTTAACGTTCGAAATTTTATAGAGCTTATCACTGATTCGATACACCAGTTTGTGATAATTCGAAGAACGTAGTTCTAAGTCTTCATCGTCATAGGTGATATGCAATATTTTATAATCCAGCTCACATAGTTTGTCCAGTAAATGCTTACAGATAAATGTCTTTCCTTCGGTTTCCTGTGTGGAAAAAAGCATATTCACAACGGGCTCACTCTCTTTGTCTTTTTTAAATCGATTGAGGATAATGTTTCGGGATATGGCATTGACCGCTTTGTTTTTTAGATACCCGTAATCAATTTTTGAACCCGACTTTCCAATAACTGGAAATATGGAGGATACCTTTAATCCTATTTTGTCCTCTGCCCTTTTCGAAGTATTAATATTTCCATCCAACAATTCCAAAACCAAAATGGTTGCTGCCACCAAAATAAAACCTGCAAGGCCTGCCACTATAACCAAAAGCATGCGCTTGCTCGGCTTGGGGCTGATGGGGTAAAAAGGAACCTCGGTAAGCTTAATATTGGATTTTAGTTCTACATTTTGTTGTCTTAATTTGGCGAGACCTAAGCTGTGCAACAAACTGAGATACTCTCTTTCGGCAATATCAATTTTTCGTTCCAATCGCTTCATCGTGGCACCTAAAGGGGAGAATTTCTGATACAATTTCAAGAACTCTTCTCTTTTTTGCTCCATTACCTTTAACTGGGCATCGTATCCTTCGTAATCAATAGTATTCTGTAACCAATCGGCAAGAATACTGGTGGAAGCTATGCTTTGGGTATCGTAATCCGTTTTATATAGCGTATCGATATCGGAAGCAAGCTGCTGTTCCAATTCTTTGATGCGCATCATTTTCTGGGAGACTTCCTTGGCATTTTTTTCCATCTGAACAGAATCTTTTTCTATTCCCAAAGTCTTCATAGAGACCTCAAAATTTAGATTGGAAAGTTCTTTGCGAATCTTCATGATACTTTGACTCGAAATCCGTTTGAGTTCATGACTTTTTAGTTTGGATTCCAAGGTTTCCAAAACCGCTTTTGATGCGTGGAACTTTCGAAGCACTTCAAAATATTTGATTTCAAATTCCTCTTTTTCCGCGGCAATGTGCTTGGTCTGTTCGTAATAGTTGATAATGTTGTGGGTACGATTAAAATCGAGTAATTCATCTTCAGCACCTCTAAGACTTGAAGTGGAATTGTTGAGCTGTCCTTCAAAATAACGTACAACCGCATCAGATTGATTGGCCTTAATATCTGCATTTAGTTTTACGAAAGTCTCACAGAGAATCAATAAGGTATTTTGGCAAATGGCAGGGTCTTCCGATTCAAAATCAATATCAACAAAATCACTGTTCGATATACGGCGAAGACCAATTCGCCCTAAGATTTTCTCTATGCTATAATCTGGGTGATCCAGATTGATGAGTTTATAAATGAAATTGGTATGGTCCGATTCTTTTAACTGCAAAAAATTTTCATAGGTCTTTGCGGCATCCCCTTTCACCACCAACTCTTTTACCTCTTCAGGAACTTTGTCCATTAAGTCCTGATATTTTTTCCTGGAGATGATTTTTACGTCGGCACTATCCAATGTCATATGTTGCGTAAACAGCTTAAGCCCAACAATCTCAATGGTTGTGCGGGCCTTAATAAGATTCAAAAGATTGTCGTAGGCTGTGTTGGTAGCCCTAAAATCAATTTTGGTGTTCTCTAATTCTATATTGGATCCTGTAGCAATTCCTGTATATATCCTTGCTTTGGAGTTATATACCTTAGGCTCGTCACGGGTGAGGTAAAATACCATGGAAGCCAAAAGGATAGGCACGGTAATAAGCAAACCTATGTGCCGAAGCAGTAAACGGACAAAAAATAACAGGTTAAACTTCATGCTTAAATATTCAATTCGGCACCAATAATATTTTGCAAAGCCATTACCGACCCAACAAATTCGGAGCGCTGCAATTCAAAATTCATGGTCGCTTGATTCATCATCTGCTGGAGTCTAGTGTATTCGGTAACATTAATTACTCCGTTAGCAAAATCTTTCTCGGCTCTAATCGATTGAACTCTAAAGTTGTCGACAATGGACCCCGAAATAAAGAACATACGATGATGTTTTATTAGGTCATTGTACAATTCCACTACCTTCTGCTCAAGCTCTACCTCAGCGACTTGGGTCTCAAAGCGTGCTTTTTCGGCTTCTCCTTTTGCACTTAAAATGTTCGCCCGTCTATTGATAATTGCAGATAGTGGGAGTCGTATGGAAACCCCTACATTGTATCGGCTTTGTTCGGTGGAAAACAAGGTCTGACTTTGGGGATCTCCGGCAATCTGCTGGTTACTAAGGTTATCGAAAATTCCATAGTTGTACCCAGCTTCCAGATTGATATAATCCAACCAAGCCCTTTGCTCCGCTGATACCACACCATCCCTATATTGTTGTTCGGATTCTGTGACCTTGATGAATGGGGAATAATCCCTGGCCATGGCAATCAAGGTATCTAAGGGAGGTAACTTTTTACTAATATCGTTTTCCTGTAAACCTTTGTCTATAAATTCATTAATAGCCTGTGCTTCTGCAGTATATACCAGCAAAAAACACAGTAAAACGCCCCAAATCTTCTGCATTACACGTTTTCTTTTTGAAAAACAGCTTTAAAAGTTCGTAGTACTATCCACATATCCAGTATGAAGGCATACTTGCTGTTTGCGTATTCCACATATTTTATGTCCAATTGTTTTCTTTCTTCGGGAGACATTTTAGAGCTTCTTCCTCTTGCTTCTACCTGCCATAATCCGGTAATTCCTGCAGGACCATTGAATCTGTCCGTCCATTCATCGGTGGTAAGCATTTCCGCTTCATATAATGGTAGCGGTCGATTACCCACAATGGACATATCTCCTTTAAGGACATTGATTAATTGAGGTAATTCATCTATACTGAGTTTTCTGATGATGTGCCCTACTTTGGTGATTCTAGGATCATTGTCAAACTTTACAAAAGCGCTCTTTTCATTTTCGCGTTTTTTGATATTATGCTGTACCTCTTCTACTTCAGTATCATCTCCAATCAACATGGTCCCAGTGATTGAATTTTGCTCAACTTGTTGGGCTTCTTCAACTGGATTTTCCTCATCATCCTCGTGTACATATTGATTGAGATGCTGAAATTCCTTGAGCCTTTTGTCCGCATCCGGATACATGGAACGTAACTTGTAAAAATCAAAAATCTGGTATCCCGTTCCTACCCGTTTTGATATGTAGTAGACCTTCCCCTTGGATTCCAATCGGATAGCTAAAATCACTAAAAGAAGAAAAGGAGATGCCAATAACAAAACAGTCCCTGCCACAAGAATATCAAAGGAGCGTTTCCAAAATCCTATCTTGTAATCCTTTACGGCTCCTTTGGAAGAAGTTATTTTTTCACGCTTCAAATTGGCCTTAAGCTCTTTTAAAAATTGTACCCGGTCAATAATGTTTTCTGCTGAAACAGGTTGGACATAAAAATCATCAATTCCATTTTTTACGGCCTCCGATAAATCTTTTTTGTCCCTGTCCTTGGCAACCAAAATGAATGGAATGGAAGGATTGTTTGCAAAACGTTTTCTTACCATTTTATGAAATTCGATTCCGGTTTGACCCGGTATCTGTTTTTCGCATATAATGGCATCTATTCCTTTATTTTCTTCCAACCACTTTACAGCATGTAGTGCATTGTCCACGGCTTGGAAATCCACTTTTTGGGAATACCCCGTAAACTGATTGGTCATATTAACATCATTGCCGACATATAGTAGTCGGACTTTTTTATCGGATACAATTTGCATAGTATTTTCCGCTTATGTTCTCACCAACAACTTCTCTACTCGTATCAAAAGTTCTTCGGGATTGAAGGGTTTGACCAAGTAATCATCGGCACCTAATTTTAGACATTGGATGCGGTCTGAACTACTGTCTCTACAACTCAAAACAATGATGGGAATATTGGAAAAATATCCACTTTCCTTTACCTTTCTAATCAATTCAAAACCATCCATATTTGGCATTTCCAAATCAGTAATAATCAAGTCCGGAATGTTTCCATCTTGCATCCAACTCAATGCGGCCAAACCATCTTCGGTGGTGGTCACATTATAGGATTGTCCTAAAAATTGGGATACCAATTCACTCAGTGATTGCTTATCGTCTACGACTAAAATTTTCATGATTCCTACTATTTTAATTATGTAGTCTTTAATACGTGTGAAAGTAGGATAAATATTACTTTATAATAATTCTATGTTGTCAAACCAAGCGAGCATGTTGTAAGTGTCGATATATCGGAGGTATTACCATTTGTAGGCTTATCGGTCAATAACGTCATGGCCCAAACTGAATTAATTTGCTGTCGCCTTATGTCTCAAAATACGGGACATTGACTTCAAAAAAGTCAACTATGAAGAATGGGTTCTTACCCTACTTTAATGGGTAGAATCTGCAATTTCAAGCTCTCTATACGTTTCGCGTATAGGTTTGTCGAAATCGTAAAATCTTTGATTGCAGAAAGGAAAGGGTCTTCCAGGCTCTCTTTTAGGAGGTAGGGCGGTATAAATATCAATTGGAACATATTTAAAGGTTCCTTTATTATACAGGTGGATGGCCAGCATACCATCATCGCAACCAGATACGGCCCTTAAATCTGTATCATAGCCAATGCCATCAATGGCTTCTTTTTTAATTGCCATTCCCACCGCTCGGATGTGTTTAATTTTATGGATAAATCCTTTAGAAATCTTCCATCTGAAATAGGCTACTTTCAAACGATTACGAATTTTCATTTTAGTGGAAAGCTGAAAATCGTTTTCATAGCTTTTAGATACCGAATAGCATAACACCAGGTCTTTATCCTTGAAAAAGGGCAGAACCATTTTGTCAATATAATATGGGTCGTAGATGGTATCTGGGTCCATACTGCAAATAATCTTGCCGCGCGCTTCATCCAAACCTTTTTGTCTAGCATGGGTAATGCCCTGCTGAGGTTGACTTACGACTTTAGCCCCTAGTTCCTGCAGAATTCGCAATGACTCATCATCAGCGTTGTTTTCCACAAAAATAAGCTCGTATGGAATTATAGTTTTTAGTTTGGAAAGTGAATAGATGTGCCCCAATAAAGTTTCCTTAGCCCTGTAGATTGGCACCAAAAGACTCACAACGGGTTTTTCTACCTTATCCAAAAGTTGGAAATATGTGGTCAATCGTTCAAAATCAGAATCGCTAAGTTGCTTAGCAGTAATTCCGAAATAGGGTTGGTACTGGGTAATCTTCATAGCCAAGGAAAATTTAGATTAAACCCGGTCTGGGCTCAAAATGTAATTGGTTTTTGTAGTATTCATAATTTCTAGAACATTTTCATTTTGTCTGCCAATCAAGGCTACTACTTTATTCAATTCGGCGGATTTTCGATACAGTTTTTCAAAGAAATGCGCAGCAGAAGAATCCAAAACAGTTACGTTTTCCAGGTTCACCATAAAGCTGTCGTTGGTTTCCAAAATGGAATCAAAATACGCTTGTAAGGTCCCCACGTGCTGAGCGGTTACTTCTCCTAAAATTTCATAAACTCCTCGATTTTCCTTTATTTCCAATGGCATATGTTAAAACATTTAAGTGGTTTCTAATCTGTTTTAACATTTTCATGAAGTGTCAACTATACTAACGTATATATTTATATATATTGTAGTATTTTTCTTTCTTTTTTATAATAAATTCAAACGCTGCATCAATTCAGGGCGATTTGATCTACTGATAGGAATTACACTTTTTTCAATAAGCACACTATTATCCTGAATATCAACTATTTGAGTAAAATTGATGATAAAAGAACGATGAATCTGCAAAAAGCGTGATTCAGGAAGTTTATCCTTGATTTTCTTCAAAGTGGAATGCACACGATATCGTTTTTCTAGCGTTTGAATCTCGATGTAATCTCCTTTGGCCTCAATCAAAAGAATATCGCTGAATTTCAACTTGATTAATCTGCGATCAATATTGATGTACAAATCATCTTCTTTATCCTCTTCTTTTATCGCTTGGGAAGAAACCGTTGAGGCTGTTTTGAAGGCCGAATTTAATTTAATCACACATTTTTGAAATCGCTCCGGACTTATAGGTTTTACCAAATAGTCTACAATAAATGGATATTCATAGGCTTCTATGGCAAAATTTTTATCGGATGTGGTCAATACAATCTTAGGTGGATTCTGTAGGGTCTCAATAAAATCAAACCCTGTGAGCTTTGGCATATGAATGTCCAGAAAAATCAGGTCTACTTGATTGTCCCTGAGAAACTTTAGGGCCTCCAATGCATTTGGAAACTCGGCCCTCACTTCCATCTCGGGCATAGTCTTGCAAAGTTCTTTGACGATAGCCCTTGCACTTGCTTCATCATCAATAATTATGCTTCTCATTTTATGCGATTTTTAGAATAAACTGTTCCACAGTATGCAATACCTCATGGAATTGACCCTGTAACTTGGTATCTCCATATTTAAGGTCTTCCTCGTATTTGATTGCCAATCGGTAGCCCTGTTGTAAACCCAAAATCCCAAGCTTGTGCTTTATTTTATGCACAATCTTTGCTGATTCATCCAAATTTTGTGACTCCAGATTTTCCATGTATTCGTCCTTTTCCTTTGGGAATTCAGTTTGGATGATATTCAGAAATTTCTTCTCAAACTCCTCATTCCCTCCAGAAATTTCTTTGATGTAATCAAGATTGGGGTGTTCCATAATCTAGGTCTTTGTTTATGCTGAAGAAAAAGGTTGTTCCACTGCCTTTTTCAGAGGACAACCATACGTCTCCTTTATAATAGTTAATGATTTTCTTTACTAGGGCCAAGCCAATTCCTGTAGCATCGGAATTGTTTTCCAATTTTCGGAACATATCGAATATCCCTGCTTGTAAATGTTCTGGTATGCCTTTTCCATTATCGGTAATGCTGAACAACCAAGTCCCCTTTTCTTCCTTGACATCTATAACCACCAGGCCTGATTCGCAATCTTCAACCGCTGTTATGGCATTGGTAATCAAATTTTTGAACAATTGCTCCATTCTGTATTTTCCGGTATAGAGTCTAGGAAGCATTCTACTTTTCCTTATGCTTACCGATTCAGGGACATAAATGGTATCTTCAATTTCCTCTATCAAGGCATATAAATCCACCAAAACCGGTTGCTCCTGAAGCGAGTCAATTGTAGAATGTTTTAATATGCCATCAATAAGGCTATCCATTTTTGTCAGATTTTGAAATATGAGCTCTACATTCGCTTGACTTTCGGTATTGAACTTTTCTTTGCCTTCTTCAAAAACCCAACTCACCAATGAGTGTACATTTCGAATGGGGGATTTTAAATCATGTGAAACCATATGGGCATAGTTGTTCAAAGATTCATTTTGTTGTTCCAAATTATGAAGCAAAACATCTTTTTCCGCAGTAATAGTGACCAGTTTTTGCGCTTGCTGCTCTATATCTTCCACTAGCTTTAATGGATCAAACTTCATCGCCTTTGCGCCTCCATTTACATGTTGGGCATCGGCAACCGCTTGACTGAGTGATTTAAGTACTTTTCTTTGGGCTTCTGCTTCTTTATTAAGCCGTTCGTTAGCTTCGAAAAGCTCTTTAGAACTTAGGGATGTAGCCCGCTGAATCATGGTTATTTTTTCGTCAAAATTGGAATACGAATCACTTATGGCATTGAAGAATCCCTCCAGTAAAGGATTATCTCTAAAGTCCTCTGGTAAATGTTTCCGTATTTGTCTTTTTAACAGTGAGTGCATCTATTCGCTCAAAAGTGTTAATGTCATGGTTTGGTTGTGCAATTGACATTGATTACTATCGGTAAATGGAGACATTTCCCCGTAAGAATAGAATCCCGCAATGGTTGCATCCGGACCAATTACCTCTGCCACTTCTTCAATTTCTTCTTCGGTTCGCTGATCCATAACTAGTTTTCTTCCTACACAACTAACCAAAAGCGCCAACTCCGGGTTTTTCTTTCGTTTTTTCATCGCCATACTTGCTGCTTTGGCGGCGCCTTGTGCAATGTCATCCACTGTGGACATCATCAACTGTACCTTGGAATTAACCGGGGCATCCCCTGCCAAGACCATGGAATTTTTTTCCTCATCTATCGTCAGGATTGTGCGCACCAAAGGCTCCGAGCCTGGCTTGTCCTGAACGGTTAAGGGGTAAAGGAGAGCAGCTTGTGGCAGCTGTTCTGCCTTATCTCCCAAGTATTTTTTATATAAATCCAAAGCTGGTTTACCATCAATTTCATAAAGCACATTGCCTTCAGACTTTGTGATTATACGCTCTGGTCCAAAAGGGGTCCAACCTCCATAGTTGGCATAAGACACTTCCAAATCTGAGCCGTAAAAACCAACTGCGATTACCTCTCCCTGTTTTGGGTTTTCATTGTAAGAGGCCAATGTTTTTTCGAACCGGGCTCCATCCCCGCAAAGACCCCCTGTAATTGAAGCATTAAAATCGTTGGCATTCTCCAGTCCTTTGATTAATCCGCTACCATTGACAAAACTCCCATCCGATACTACGAATAGATGCTGAAGGCCCTTTTTATCAAATTCCTGTGTAATGGATTTACCCATCTCTTGAATGTTTGAAAAATCAGAGACATTTCTACTTACAATTTCAAAAGAGGTCCGTTCAAATTCGATGGCCGTGAGGGTGATGGTATTCTCATGGACATTGGTCGAAAGAATCTCCCCAGAAGTTGAACCAAATACTAAATCTCCGTTAGGATACATCCTTCGGACTTCTTCATATATATCTTCTTTTTCCAATAGGTTTCGGTCGCCAAAAATTAGCACCAATGGATTTTTGACATCCTCATTTCGGGTATATTCCCAATCCGAATTGGCGGTTTTAATTGCTTGTTGTGTTTTCATTTCTTGTTGTTTTTTGGGTTTTTGGTTAGGGTAAAATAAAAGGTCGTTCCTTGTCCTATTTCACTTTCCAGCCAGACTTTTCCATCATATCGGTCTATGATTTTTTTTACGATGGAAAGTCCAATCCCTGTGGATCTTTCTTGATTTCCAATAGACTGAAAAATCTGGAATATCTTCTCGTGGTATTCTTCGGGTATTCCTACACCATTGTCCTTTATACTGAATTCCCAATATTTATTGGTTTCCTTAAAGTCGATTTCAATAATGCCTTTAGGTTTGTCGATATTCACTGCAGCGTTGCTCAAAAAATTTTGGAACAGTTGGTGAATCTTAGTTTTGTCCGCCTTGATTATTGGTAGCTTTTGGGCAATATTGATGGAGACATTTTCAGGGATATAGATTATCTCCTTTATTTCCTTAATGACCTCGTTGACGTCCACTTCGGTACTATCAAACACATCATTGTTCACAGTCGAATATTTTAAGATTCCGGTTATCAGCTTATCCATCCCCTCTATTTTCTCCTGCATCATTTTCAGGTTATAACTACCTGTTTCATCAAGTCTATCCTTGTAATCTTCATAGAGCCATGTGGCCAGAGCACTTACGCTACGCAATGGGGATTTTAAATCATGTGATACGATATGGGCATATTCTTGAAGTCCCTTATTGCTGGCTTCGAGCTCCTCTAGGAGACTCTCTTTTTGGAGCTCCAGATTTTTCTGCTCGGTAATATCCAAGTGAATGCCAATGGAACCGACCACATTGCCAAAATCATCATACTTGGGTGCTCCACTTATCAACCAAAACCGTTTTTCCCCTGTCTTGGTAATCACCCCAACCTCATACGAATCGGATATGCCTTGTTTTCTTTTTCTGTTGTGGACTTTCAATTTTTCCCGATCTTCTTCCGCCATATTTACCAACTCAACCGCATTTCTCCCTATAAGTTCCATGGTAGTGTATCCCACCATATCACAAAAGCTCTGATTTACCATAAGAATGTTATCATTATCATCCACCTCAATCAAACCTAAATTCATATTGGCGATAATGCTACCATACTTTTCTTTTTGGATTTCAAGATTTTTACGGTAGTTCTTTCGAAGGGTAACATCATGGTAGCTCCATAGATGTCCTTGATATTCTCCGTTACTAAAAAGAGGAATATAATCCCGCTCAAAGGTCCTCCCATCCAAAAGCTCCATTTCATCAGAGGTCACCACCTCCTTTTTGTCCAAAACATAATCAATACGACGAATGGCCATATCGGACTCAGAAAACAAGTGCTTGTATTTATGAATCGATTTTTTGCTATCTACTCCCTTTAATTTTTCGGGAGCTACGGGGATTCCAAATAGGTCACAGAATTTCTGGTTGGCCAAAACAATTTTTCTGTTTTGATCCTCCAATAGTATTCCTGTCTGAAGGTTCTTTATCAACTTGGCCAGTCTTTCCTCCGAAGCCTTCAACTTCTCTTCGGATTTCTTTTCTTGGGTAATATCCTCAATCATAGCCACGCTGTAGGTGACCTCACCATTGTCGTCCACAATAGAACTAATGGAGGTTTTACCAAACAACGTACCTCCGTCTTTCTTAAAGAACTTTCTGATTATTGCAAACTTCTTAAGGTCTTCTCCATTTTGGTTTTGGGAAAGGTTTTCATAGAGATTGCTATCCTCTAGAGTGGATATTTGGTCTAAAGTCTGATGTATTAACTCATTCTCAGAGTAACCCAATAGGTCAATGAAGGAACGGTTCGCCTTAACAATCTTATCCCTTACAATAAGAAGAATTCCAAGTGGAGAATTTTCAACAATAATATCCTGTTGCTTCTTTTGTTGTTGCACTAATTTTTTGATTTCCATTTCTTGGGTAATATCCCGAATTACCCCCTGAGCCGCTATTGGCCTTCCCTCTTTATCATATATAAGGCTAGCATTGATATTTACGTGTTTCTCTTTACCATCTTTCACAAGGATTCTTGCGGAGTAATTCTTCAAAACCCCAACCTGTATCAATGTTTGGAAGGATTCAGCAGTGTATTCCACATAATCTTTATGCACCAATCCCGAAAGGTAGACCTCTTGCTCCGTATGATCGAAGCCCAAGAACTCCTTGGCAGAAGTATTCATATTAATCACCTTGGTGTCCAATCCCATTACGACATAGGGATCAATTATGTTGATAAAATCACTATTAATTGAATCTCCCCGTTGCTTGTTCAGAAGTGCTTCCAAACGTCCATTGGCTTCCTTTAGATGCAGAGAGGCATCATAGAGTTCCTTCGCTTTTTGTTCCAAAAGGTTTTCTGCCGCCTTCCGGGCTTTTTTCTCCCGCTCGACCGCTCTTTTAAGCATGGAAGCTTCGTTTCTATCCATTTTGGACAATTGCAAATTTGACCTCTGTTCCGTTTTCATTTAATAATTTGTAGTCTACCTTGACCATTTTTTCAAAGTGTTCAAAAGTCTTTACTATTAGACCGTGTGCAAGAGCGTACAATCCTCTGGAAGAGCTGTAAATCATCTCAAGCGTGTTATCGGTTTTGGAAAGGATTTTGAATTGGGGAAGTTCCGCATCCGGATACAACTTTTTGACATGTATATGAATATGGTCTTCAATACAACAAAGAAGTGCCAATGGAGTCTTATAGCTAGCAACCACTTCGGGATGGGCTTCAGCCAAACCTGTAAACAGATAGTGACCAAAGGAATACAATAAATCGTTTGTAGGAATCTGTGTTTCCTTACTTAGTTCGGTAAGCAAGGCCACCATTTCGTTAAAATCATAGGTGCCCACAGAAGTATACGCTCCACTGGTGGGAAGGTTACTGTTTTCAATTATGGTGTCAACCACTTGCAACCCAAAGGTGGATTCCACCATCTCCAAAAATTCAGTAAATACAATTCCTTTCATAATAAAGAATATTATGATTTAAAAGTAGGAATTGGACTACTTAAGCTAAAAAGAATGTTGTGAAATGAGGATTTTTGTTAGGCTTTGATCAATTCGCTGATTTCCCAGTACTCAAAAACGCGTTTTAGCTTTGCTTCATAATCCTCATATTTCAATGGCTTGATTATGTATCCAGCGATGCCGATTTCGAAGCATTTTAATAAATCCACTCGATTTTCAGATGTGGTCAGTATTATGGTAGGTAAGTATTTCAACTTTTCATCCGCTTTCAATATGGAAAGGAATTCTATTCCGCTCATTCGAGGCATATTCAAATCCAATAAAATAATATCCGGAAGATTGCCTCCCTTCAAAATATCAAGGGCTTCCTCTCCATTTTTTGCTTCAATTATCCGATGCTTGGATTGAAACTTGGAAATGGCCCGTTGCATTTTCATGGTCTCGATCATGTCGTCTTCTATGAACAAAACATTCATGGCACTTTTCTTTAGGTTACAAATGTTTGAAATAAAGTTAAGAAAAAGACTACAAGAAAGTCAATTCAAAAAAAACTATCGACGAATGGTAGAAACGCTTCGATGAATTATTCAGGCAGATCCCTCATTTGTTCCCGAATGGCCTTGGGGAGTTTGGAAACCACCAAGTCATAGGAATGATTTATCAGTTCAACAATCAAACCAGGAGGTAGGCTATCCAATAATAGGGTATTCCAATGTTTTTTACTCATATGATACCCAGGAATAATTAGTCCGTCATATTCCTCCCTTAGTTCCAAGGCCCTATCCGGGTCACATTTAAGGTTGCCTTGTGATGGCACTCTTTCCAACGGTACCAGAGCGAACATTTTGCCCATTACTTTGAAGACCAAGGTATGTTCATCAAAAGGGAATTCTTCCGTTACTCCTTTTTTGTTGAGACAATAATTTCTAAAGGATTCGACATTCATCACTTGAGACCATAAGAATCGTAGACTACAACTCTTTCCCATAGGTCCTTACATTCTTCAATAAACAACAAATGGGCTTCTTCTTCCTGATAACCTTCTTGGGATTCTGCAGAATCAAAAGTAACGATGAGCGAATAGGTAAACGAATCATCGACAACATCTCTAATAGATTTCGGAGGTATGCCAACAAAATTGGTTTTCGCAAACTTCGAATCCCGTAAAAACTTTTTTAAAGAGGTCTCAAATCTGGTCCTACCTTCTACGTCATCTGGATTTTTAAACCAGAAATATACGGTGTGGGCAAAGGCCGGGTCAAAGGTTTTCATATCATTATTTTTTTGCGCAAATGCATTACTTCCCATCACTCCAACCAAAAGGAGCATAATGATTCTTGTTTTCATGGTGTATCCTGTTCTTTTAATAATTGTATGTCTCTAGTTTTTATCTCCAAGGCCGAATAATCCAAATCCCATCCTATCGTTTCCACAATCTTCTCTACCAACAGTACGGCTTGTAAAGCTTCTTTCCTTGCCGTTTCCATTAGACCACTTTGGGGTATCTTTTGTTTGATATATTCTTTTGCCTCCACATTGAGTTGGGTAAGATCTTCTGGCGAAAAACTATTGAACAGACCATTCTTGATGTCATAGTATTTAAGGTCCGGTTCAATAGACAGTACTTCCGGTTCAGGAAAGCCATTTAGTATAATTTTCTTATTCTCATTGTCGGCCTTGAGGTTCAGTTTTTTAAGATTATACCCAATATGCGCTTTTGCTTTCACGATGATTAGCGCTTTCTTCTTGCTGCTGACCATATTCATAAAACCTTCCTTAGTATTTTCATAGTGATAGATTTCTGCGAAATCCCCTTCTACGGAAACCAACTTGCAAACACTTTTGATTTTATCCAATAAAACCGTGGATTGTTTTTCCGTTCGTTCCTTGCTCCTCCTCTTTCCAAATAAAGAAAAAAGCCAGTACATTAGGATACCGCCAAGAATCAAACCCAATATGACTTCTAACAAACCCTCCATTTTTTATATTTAAAAAAGATTGTTCAAGAGCAAATCAATTTATTAATTCATACAGAACAGGTCTACTCGGTGCAGCATCATTCTCAAAAGGTGCAACCTGTAAATTCAACAAATACAATCCATCCTGAATATTGTTCGGAACAAAAATCAACTCTGTAATTGTTGCTGACAACCTTTCTTTTCCATCTACTCCCCAAAATGTTTTATGTGACACCAATTGCCCACCATCCTTCTCCCTATCCACTGAGGGTAAATCAACTAGAAGGTGCTCTATGCCTCTATCGACCAATAGTTGTATGGCCTCTCCCAAAAAATAGGAAGGGTTGGTATTGGAATAATCCTTGGATCTTTTGGATTCCAAATTAGGAATGGTCCTAACAACCAATGCTTCCGTACGTTTATCCCCTAAAGCATATTCCAACTGCTTTGCGGAAATCACAAAGTCATCTTCTCTTCTTTCCGGAGCGACCGTAATCAACTCGGCAAGGAAAAAGTAATTTTTCAACTGTTTATTTACTGAGTAAACCTCATCAGTAATATGACCCAAACATTCTGTATGGGTCACATGCGAATGAGGGTTAAACTCCACCATATTGAAATTGACACTCCCACCTTCCGCGACTTTTCCAACAAATCCCTCTGTCTTTACCGGTTCAATGCTTGGGGGTTCCAAATACCAGGCATTCACATTACCTTTTCCGCCAACAAGGGAAATAGAAATGTTGATAGGGTTTGCTAAATCAATCTGATAGCTGTCTTCGCCTTGAGAAATTGTGGCAATCATGTTACCAAATTAACCATAAATAGGTCCGAAGCAATTCCATCCACCAAAAACTTCCCTTTTTTGGTCGCTAACAGTGTATCTCCATCTAGATATAATAAGTGTTCTTGGATATGCTTTGAAGACTGCATTTTAAGATAGTTCAAGTGCTGTTTCCCAAATTCTTCTTCAATTTTTTTCAAAGAAATACCCCAAATCGTTCTAAGACCTGTCATCACATATTCATTATATCGGTCCGTGATGGAAAGTTCTTCACGTTCTATAGGCAGTTTATCACTTTCAATGGCTTTGATATATTTTATGTTGTTCCGAACATTCCAACTACGCGTTTTTCCATCGAAGGAATGTGCTGAAGGTCCAATTCCCAAATACGATTTGCCTTGCCAATAAGAAGAATTGTTTTTGGAGAAAAAATCAGGTTTCCCAAAATTGGAGATTTCATAGTTGATATAGCCCTCGCCTTCCAGAATATCCAAAAGAATATGGAATTGCTCCTGTGCTTGCTCATCATCCACATTCGCGACCAACCCTTTTTCTATAAATTTCTTGAGCGCTGTCTTGGGTTCAACTGTGAGGGCATAGCTCGAAATATGGGGCAGTTCCAAATCCAAGGCTTTTTGAATGTTTTCCTTCCAGCGTTGATGATTCATTCCTGGAATCCCATAAATCAAATCAATGGAAATGTTATTGAAATATTGCTTCGCTTCTACAAGACACTCCATAGCTTGTTCGGCATTATGCGCCCGATTCATCAACTTGAGGTCTTCCTCAAAAAACGATTGGATTCCTATGCTCAATCGATTTATAGGACTATTCGCCAATTCCATTATAACCGATTTTGACAAATCATCCGGATTGGCTTCCAAAGTAATCTCGGGATTATCTATTACCTCAAAACATTCATAAACTGAATCTATCAAAGTGACCAATTCCTTTGCAGACAAAAGGGAAGGGGTTCCCCCGCCAAAATAAATAGTTTCGATAGCTTCGCTTTGTAGCTCTTCCTTTCGTAGTTTTAATTCATGACCAAGGGCTTTAAGCATACTTTCCTTCACTTTCAACTGCGTTGAAAAATGAAAATCGCAGTAGTGACACGCTTGCTTACAAAAAGGGATATGGATGTAGATACCGCTCATTCTTAAGACTATAGTAAAAAGTAAATAGTGAACAGCCTCATCTAAGAATATTCCTTTTTTGAACCAAACTTATCCGGATTTTTAATCATGAAATGAATCAATTTTCCAATTTCTACATTTTGAGACAACAGCTTTTCAAACGTCGATTCATCTAAATAACCACAAGCCAAAGAAAACTGTAGCCATCCGTGTGTTTCAAGATTTTCAGCATCCGAATCCGTTAATTTACTTATGAAGTGTTTTTGATATCTCCTTTTTGCATAAGCTTCTGCAATGTTGATAGCTACACTTCGAGAAGAGCGTCTAATTTGATCTGTCAACGAATAGGTCTCTTCTCTTGGATAGGATTTAGATAACTCGAAAATTTTCATGGCCAAATCAAATGATTTTTGATATGCCAGCAATTCATCAAATTTCATAGGCTAAGTTTTAAAAAATTGGGACGCTAATTACTATTTACTCATTACTTTTTACTGACCTTACCTTCGTTCTGTTTCACAAAAGCTGCCCATCCCGTGTAGTGTTTTCCTACTTCAACCCTGCCATCATTATAAAAATGACATACCGCAGCAGCCAGTCCATCCGTGCTATCCAAATTTTTAGGTAAAGTTTTTAGTTTGAGAAGTCCTTGAAGCATCTTGGCCACTTGCTCCTTACTGGCATTTCCATTTCCGGTAATGGCCATTTTTATCTTCTTGGGCATATATTCGGTGATTGGGATTTGCCGGGAAAGCCCAGCAGCCATCGCCACACCTTGAGCACGCCCCAATTTTAACATGGATTGCACATTTTTTCCATAGAAAGGAGCCTCAATGGCTATTTCATCGGGATGAAAAGTATCTATGAGTTCGATGGTCCTTTCAAAAATGAGCTTGAGCTTAATGTAAGGGTCGTTGTACTTCCTGAGCATCAATTCGTTCATCTGAACGAAGTGCATCTGCTTATTCACAACCTTGATGATGCCAAAACCCATAACCGTGGTACCGGGGTCTATCCCTAAAATGATTTTTTCCTTGCTCAATGGTTCACTGGGTATTAAGTACAATGGGCAATCTAAAGCGAACGCTAACGGGGATACCTCTTTTTATAGCAGGAGCGACTGTCGTAAAATCATTCAATCTTCGGGTCACTTCTGAGTTAAAATTTTCAATTTCATTCAGAACACTGGTTTTTTCCTCTACGTTTTGGATAGTGATGAATCCGTCTTCATCAATTAGGAAATCAATCAACACCGTATCGTTCAAATCATTGTCAACTTCAAATTCCAAACCTTCCAAAGCTTTTCCCAATTGAGTTATCATCGTATCTTCAAAACAAGCGCGCTGTTCAGGTTTGGAAAGATCTTCTCGGCAGGCATCAAATAAAGGATATTGGTCAACGTCGTCCCAATTGATTTGCAAAAGTTCCTCTTCAACCAATTTTTGGGTAGCCTCTTCTTTGGAAACAAAAAGTTCGCAGGCGGATAATAGTCCTAAAAAAAATATCCATATCAACTTCCGCATGTGCCTTTAAGATTTCATCGAAATTACGATTTTTACAAGATTGGGTGCATAAAAAAAGCCCGAAACAAGTTCGGGCCTTTCATAGAATCTTTAAAATCTATTTTAGCTTAAAGGTAATTGGAATACTAAAGGGCATTTCCACCTCTTCACCTTTATGCCGGGCTGCTTGCATTTTTGGCAACTTAGAGATAATGCGTTCCGCTTCATTCGTCAAAAGCTCATGAGGACCTTTTTTTTGAATACCTACGACTTTCCCATCGGTGTCAATTGAAAATAAAATATTTACTCTCCCCTGAATACCCTGTTCTTGTGCAACTTTGGGGTAATTAAAATTCTCTCGTACGTGTAACTGAATCTTTTCCAAAAAACATTTTTTCTTGTCTGTCGCATTTTCACAGCCAGGAAAAACAGGAACTTCATCTACAGTAGAAAAAGGTATACTGGTTACACTTTCTGAATCACTATCTTCTTTTGAAATTTTATTGACCGACATATTAGTGGTCACACCATCTTTTATTTCCATGACGGCAGAGTTTCCAAAGTTATCCATAATCAATATAGTTGTGGACGTTTTGGATTTTAATAGTTGGTCTAGCATTTTTTCCTGTTCCAACTTTTCCTCCTTTGTTAGACTATTCAAATTCCCTACGTTCAACTGTAAGGTTTTCTTGCTATCATTTCTTGAATACCCAACGATTGTCATCCCTTCTAAATCAATCGGATTCTTTTGGTTTAATGCGTTTACATTACTTTTTTCCTGAGGACTTTCCTCACATGAGGAATAAAGTAAAATGCTAAAAGTTATCGGAATCAAAAACATATACTTTAATCGTAAAATTGGATTTGATTTTTGTTTTGTTAACATGACTATTCGTTTTTTAATTAATGATTTTTTAAAAAAATGATTGACAAGACTGAATTTTTGACTTTGAAACACATCATATAACAACAGGTCATACTGCTTGGCTTTATCCAGTTTATGCAACTCGGAATCAGCAATGAATTCATGCACGTCTGCTATTCGATTTTGAAATAGGTACACGAGCGGATTGAACCAAAAAACAACCCGCATAATTTCAAAAAACATCAAGTCAATAGAATGCCTTTGCCTGACATGAACCATCTCATGGATGATGATTTCTTTCCGCTTCTGCTTCGGAATAAGTTCTCCTATGAAAACGTACTTAAAGAATGAAAAGGCGTGTTTGCTTTTAGGAATAATTACCTCAATGTAGTTCTGCTTTGAAGTAACTAATCCACTTTTCTTAATCCTATATAAATGATCCAACTTTACGCATAGTAGAATAAACATTATTAAAGCCCCGAAAAGTAGAATAACATAGTTCCAATGAAGGGATTGCCAAAAAGTGTTGTTGGTATCATTCGAAGTCAGTACAATCTCATCCAACTGAAAAAAGAATTGTCTAATGGGTTCAAATTTCCTGATAGCAGATGTTTCCAAGGTTTCAATTTTAATCCAAGGAAGAATAATGGATAAGGTGAAAGACGTGATTAGGTAAATCCTATTCCATTGAAAAAAAGTCTCTTTCCTCAAAAAGAAATCGTACGCCAATAAAAAAAGAAGCTGTATGGCAACAATTTCCAAAACGTAGCTTATCATATTTTGTCGTCTTTAATCTTGTTTAAAATCTCTTCCAATTCACTTAAACTGATATCGTTCTCTTTCATGAAGAATGACACCATACTTTTAAAAGACCCTTGAAAATACCCGTTCACTAGCTTATTTATACTTTGATTACTGTATTCTGATTTTTTAATCAGCGGAAAATAAACATGCCCCTTCCCCACTTTTTCATGGTCTACAAAACCCTTGTCCTCAAGAATTCGAACAATGGTCGAAATGGTATTATATGCCGGTTTTGGTACTGGTAGTTTTTCAATAATCCCAGCTACGTTTGTTTTTTGGAGCTCCCACAATAATTGCATCACCTCTTCCTCCGCCTTGGTTAACTGTTTCATAATTCAACTAAAAATTTAGTTTTAAAATGCTAATATAACTAAATATTTAGTTTAAACTAATTTTTTAGTTTAAAAAATTAAACATCTTGTAACATAATCCCTTTAAATTTGTCTTATCCCATAAACCCTAAACATGGATATTGTTTTACTCGTTCTTGGTTTTATTTTGATGCTCGTCGGAATCCTCGGCAGCTTTTTGCCCGTGCTCCCTGGCCCTCCTTTGAGTTGGGTTGGGCTTTTGCTCTTGTATCTTACCAAAGCAATTCCAGATGATTGGTGGTTGCTGGGCATCACCTTGGTAGTAGCACTTACAGTAACTGTTTTGGATTATGTGATTCCTGCTGCAGGTACCAAAAAATTTGGTGGAAGTAAAGCTGGGATGTGGGGCAGTATTATTGGATTGCTCGTAGCTATATTTTTCCCAATTCTTGGGCCTTTTGGGATTATCATCTGGCCTTTTGTTGGAGCTCTGGTAGGTGAACTTTCAAACAAGTCTGACAACAAAACAGCCTTAAAAGCAGCCTTTGGGTCTTTTATTGGGTTTTTGACCGGGACTTTTTTAAAGTTCTTAATCGCGGTGATTTACTTTGGACTCTTTATCTGGAAGGCGGTTGAATATTCTGGTGAGATTTTCTCTTTCTCTTAGTCAAACCACTCCACTTTTTGCTCTATTGGGTTTCTAGGAGAGACATCGACTTCATCGTCATAATATCCCATATAAAAAAAGCCGAGACATTTCTCGCCGCCATTCAAATTGAAGAACTCATCCATATATTGTATCAATCCCGGTGAGCTCCAATAGGAACCAATACCTAATTCCGTACAACACAACCACATATTCTGTACGGCCATGGCCGTAGCAGCCAACTCCTCCCATTCCGGTAGACTTTCATTAGGATCGCGCTGCATGCAAATGGCAATTATAGCCGCTGCTCGTTGCGGATTTTCCTGTAGCTTTTTAATTTTAATTTGCTTCGGACTGGACTCAACCTCTTGATACTTTTTGGAAAGAAAAACTCCCAATTCTTTCTTTTTCTCGCCCTGTAGCACTTTAAATCGCCAGGGTTCGGTCTTTTTATGGGTAGGTGCCCAATTGGCAGCTTCCAAAATCTTGGCTATGGTTTCTTTGTTAATAGATGTATCGTTGTACTGAACTGGAAATATGCTTCTTCGCTTTTGGATGAGTTCAAAAATGTCCATAGGTAATTTTTACGCAAAGGTACTAACAAAAAAAGCCTCCCATAAGGAAAGCCTTTCAATGATCTGCATCAATAGATGCATCACAACACAACGGTTCAAAGATATAAAGGTTTTTTGACAAACGATACTTCACTACACATCTGTTTTTCTTTTTTTGGATTATTTCCATATTTATGGAATTATTCCTTATCTTGCTCTCCCTCAATTAAACAATGAAAAAGACTATCCTCCATTTGGATTTGGATACATTTTACGTATCCGTAGAACGCATTATCAATACAGAGCTCAAGAACAAGCCCTTATTGGTGGGCGGTACCAGCGACCGGGGTGTGGTAGCTGCTTGCAGTTACGAAACACGGGGTTTTGGGGTACATTCAGGTATGCCCATGAAAATGGCCAAAGAGCTTTGTCCAGAAGCTGTCGTCATACGTGGCAATGCCGGCACGTATAGCAAATATTCTGATGTGGTCACTGAAATTATCAAAGAGCATGTGCCACTTTTTGAAAAATCAAGTATTGATGAATTTTATGCCGACTTATCTGGAATGGACCGCTTCTTTGGGTGTTATCGATATGCTTCGGAAATGCGGAAAAGAATCATTCACGAAACCGGATTGCCCATCTCTTTCGGACTATCTGTTAATAAAGTGGTTTCCAAAGTTGCAACCAATGAAGCCAAACCCAACAACCAACTCAAAATAGATTTTGGGCATGAAAAACCTTTTCTAGCCCCTCTGTCCATTAAAAAAATTCCTATGGTGGGGGATAAAACTTACCAGACACTCCGAAACTTGGGCATACGCAAGGTGCAGACCGTACAGGAGATGCCCATGGATATTATGCAACGGGTTTTGGGAGCCAATGGAGCTGTGATATGGAAACGCGCCAATGGTATAGACCATACTCCCGTTATTCCTTTTCACGACCGGAAATCCATATCCACTGAACGCACCTTTGACAGGGACACCATTGATGTAAACAAACTCAAGGGCATATTGATTGCAATGACAGAGAATTTGGCCTACCAACTTCGCCGAGGCGATAAACTTACGGCTTGT
The DNA here is from genome assembly GCF_965601775.1 of Flagellimonas sp. GTDB lineage: Bacteria > Bacteroidota > Bacteroidia > Flavobacteriales > Flavobacteriaceae > Flagellimonas. The sequence goes on along the minus strand of NZ_OZ271837.1, from coordinate 473,266 downwards.
ATTGCGGTAAAAATTCGGTATTCGGATTTCAATACCTATTCCAAGCAACTACGGGTTCCCTATACCAGTGCGGACCATATTCTTATCTCCAAGATTTTAGAACTTTTTCGAACCCTTTATAACAAACGAATGTTGGTACGCTTGGTAGGGATACGATTTAGTCATTTGGTATCGGGAAATTATCAAATCAATCTATTTGAGGATACCGAAGAAACCCTGAATCTTTACCAAGCTATGGACCATGTGCGAAAGCGTTTTGGCGACCGAAGTGTTTTTAGGGCCTCAGCCATGGGCGCAAAAACTATTGGGAGAATGCACAATCCTTTCAATGGATTACCCCCTGTGGTTTTGGCACATCGAAAACAATGAAGAATGAGCACAATCAACTACCCCTGACGTCTGACAACTGATTGCTGATTACTGATTACTGATTACTGATTACTGATTACTGATTACTGATTACTGAAAATTGTACCTAAACTGCCACACATATTATAGCATGCGGTTCGGAACTTTCTCCGAAATTGAATTATTGCAGTTGGCCCAACAAAACCATGTAACCCAATTAGTGCTGACGGATATCAACAACACCTCCGCCTGTCTGAATTTTGTTCGAAAAGCTCCCGAATTTAATGTCAGCCCGATACTCGGCATCGATTTCAGAAATGGCGTGAAACCCCGTTTCTTGGGCATCGCCAAAAACAACGAAGGCTATTTGGAACTCAATGATTTTTTATCCCACCATCTCCATCATGAATTAGAGATTCCTACAAAAGCACCCATTTTCAAAGAAGCCTTTGTGGTATATCCTTTTGAACAAGTCCTTTTGAATGAATTACAGGATTTCAGAGACCATGAATTCATCGGTATTTCCCTAAATAATCTTCGAAAGCTTCCATTCTCTGGATTGATGGAATTTAAGGACAAGCTGGTAGTGCAACAATCGGTGACCTTCAGAAACAAACAAGATTTCAATGCCCATCGCTTGCTTAGGGCTATTGACAATAATGTGTTGCTGAGCAAACTTCCAAAGGAAGAAGAAGCGGAAGAGGATGAAAAAATGTATCCCATTCAAAATTTGGCAACCGCCTTTTCCGAATACCCTTTCATTTTGGAAAACACAGAACGCTTATTGAATCAATGCGGCATCCATTTTGACTTTTCCAAGGGACGAAAACCCCAAAATTTGAAAAGCTACACGGGTAGTATCGAGGAGGACGAAAAACTGATAGAAAAATTATGCTATGAAGGGCTTCCCTATCGCTATGAAAAAATCGACACCCCTGTAAAGAATCGCTTGAAAAAAGAACTGGAACTAATCAAAAAAATGGGGTTTGTCTCTTATTTTCTCATCAATTGGGACATTGTTTCCGAAGCCCATCGCAGGGGATTCTACTACATTGGACGAGGGAGTGGTGCCAACAGCATTGTAGCTTATTTGCTACGCATCACCGACGTGGACCCCATGGAGCTCGACCTCTATTTTGAACGATTCATCAATCTCTATCGCGCCAATCCACCTGATTTTGATATCGATTTTTCATGGAAAGACCGTCCCACCATGACCCAATATATTTTTCAAAGGTTTGACCACGTTGCCCTGTTGGGCACCTATGTTACCTTTAAAGAACGAGGAGTTATCCGAGAGTTGGGAAAGGTATTTGGGCTTCCACCACAGGAAATCGATATACTGATTGAAGGGCGTTATAACCCTTCGAGGCTTGACGGAGTCTCCAAATTGGTAATAAGATATGGTAGACTCCTTAAAGGAAAACCCAATTATTTGAGCATTCATGCAGGAGGTATTCTCATCAGTGAAAAACCATTGCACTGGTTTTCCGCCACCCATCTTCCGCCAAAAGGATTCCCCACTACGCAGTATGACATGGTTATTGCTGAAGATGTAGGTCTGTACAAGTTTGATATTTTAGGTCAAAGAGGGTTGGGTAAAATCAAAGAGGCTTTGGAGATTGTTGCCTACAATCAACCTGAGAAATTTGAACAGGTCGATATTCACAATATCAAAGGCTTTAAAGCGGACATCACAATCAACAACCTTATAAAAACCGCACAATGCATGGGTTGTTTTTATGTGGAATCTCCCGCTATGCGGATGTTGCTCAAAAAATTAGAGGTTGACAATTACCTGGGGTTGGTGGCGGCAAGTTCCATTATTCGTCCGGGGGTCGCCAAAAGTGGTATGATGCGGGAATACATCTTAAGGCATCGAAACGAAGGTCGTGCTGAAGAAAAGGCCCATCCCATAATGTTGGACATTATGCCCGACACCTATGGTGTGATGGTGTATCAGGAAGATGTTATCAAAGTGGCTCACCATTTCGCTGATTTAGATTTGGGGGAAGCCGATGTGTTGCGTCGCGGGATGAGTGGAAAATTTCGTTCGCGTGAAGAATTCCAGAAGGTAAAGGACAAATTCATTTCCAATTGTAGAAAAAAGGAGTATCCCGATACCTTGATTTTTGAGATTTGGAACCAAGTGGCCAGTTTTGCAGGCTATGCCTTTGCCAAAGGCCATTCCGCATCCTATGCCGTGGAAAGTTACCAGAGTTTGTTTCTCAGGGCTTACTTTCCTTTGGAATATATGGTAGCGGTGCTCAACAACGGGGGTGGTTTTTATCGCTCCGAATTCTATATCCATGATGCCCGAATGCTGGGAGCCACAATTCATCCTCCATGCATCAACAACAGCTTGGCCGTAAATCGGATTGAAGGCAAGCACATTTACTTGGGAATGATGTATCTGCGTGATTTGGAAAAACGAGTCATGGAACGCATCATCCTCGAACGATTTCACAACGGCAGCTTTACTTCTTTGGAAGATTTTTTGGACCGGGTTTTTATTTCCGTGGAACAACTTTCTATTTTGATTCGTATTGATGCATTTCGATTTACGGGCGTCAACAAACATGAATTACTATGGAAAACCCATTTGATGCTATCCAAGAATGACCGTTTGGAACATCCCAAATTGTTTCCACCTAAACATCAAAAATTTCAGATTCCCCAGTTGAATACAACAAGCTTGGAAACCGCTTTTGAGCAATTGGAACTTTTGGGTTTTTGTCTGTGCAGTCCTTTTGATTTGTTGGCAGAGCCTCCTAAAAATTCAAATAGCCAACGTGATTTACAGCATTATCTAAACAAACATATCGACATTTACGGGTATTTGGTGACTGTAAAAAACACCACTACCCATACAGGAAAAAGGATGCACTTTGCCACATTGGTAGATCAGCAAGGGGAAGTTTTTGACACCGTACTCTTTCCCCCTGTTGCAGCAAAATATTATTTCAGGGGAAAAGGAATCTATCGGTTTTATGGCAAAGTCGTGGAAGAGTTTGGTTTTTTGAGTATTGAGGTAATAAAGATGAAAAAAGAGGATTATATCCCAGACCCCCGATACGCGGATATGAAGACTAGTAAGAGGCTCTTTAATCTAAAATCGAACAATACACTTGAAGATTCCAATTCTGCCTAACCCTTTCAAATCATCTGTAAAGCATCTAATACAGTTTTGGGCAAAATATTTATATTTGTATATATAAAATATATATCATGGAAAGAATCAGGAAACTCATTGATGTAGATGAACGCACCCTTCAAATTTTGGAAATTGAAGCACAAAAACAAAAGCGCTCATTAAAAAGTTACTTGGAATTTACCCTAGAAGAAACCGCCAGAAAACTTGAGTCTCCTTCTGAAAACTATAAAGCCATGATGGATGAGATGTTGGCGCGTGTCGCCGAAGGTAATGTAGAGTACATTCCCATTGAAGAAATAGAGAAAAAATATGGGCTTTAAAGTCCAACTGCTGAGAGAGGCTACTATTGAACTTCACACGGCAGAATGTTTTTATTCGGCAAAAAATCTTTCAAGACAATTCCTTGAGGACTTTTCAAGGCAAGTTCAATTCTTAAAGACCACTCCCCACTCATTTCAAGTTAAATATCGTGGCATACGGGTTTTAAATTTTGAGCAATTCAATTATTCCATACATTACAAAATAGAAAATGATGAAGTAATCATATTTCGTATCTTAAATCAACGGCAAAAATTTTAAACACACCCTATGTTGAAACCTTAACAGCTTTAATCAACTTTCCTCAGAAATCACCTTTATGTCATCTAAATTTCAACGCAATATCTCACTCACAGGCCCTCTCTCATTTTCTGAAAAAGGAGAATTCAAAGAACCTTTAGGATACGCGGGAGGTTCCCCATCCGTACAACATGCCTTGCAACACACTTTTAAGGAGATGGGCGTAACAAAAGGGATAAAGGGACTGTTCAAAATGAACCAAAAAAACGGATTCGATTGCCCCAGTTGCGCATGGCCCGACCCCGAAAAACCGAAAGCTGGTGTGGAGTATTGTGAAAACGGGGCCAAGGCATTGGCAGATGAAGTGACCACCCAAAACATTGGAGCCGAATTCTTTCAAAAGTATTCCGTTGAAGAACTTTCGTCGTTATCAGATTTTGAATTAAATAAGCACGGAAGGCTCACTGAGCCTCTGGTTCTACGGCCGAACAGTCTGCATTATGAACCCATTTCATGGGAAGAAGCCTATCAATTGATGGCCAATGAATTTCATAAGATGAAATCTCCTGATGAAGCCATTTTTTATACTTCAGGACGCTCAAGCAATGAAGCTGCCTTTTTATATGGTATGCTTGCCCGAGCTTTGGGCACCAATAATATGCCGGATTGTTCCAATATGTGCCATGAAAGTAGCGGCGTAGCCCTGAGCGAAACTTTAGGGATTGGAAAGGGCTCAGTAAAATTAGAAGATTTTTATCATGCCGAAGTGGTCATCGTTGCTGGGCAAAATCCAGGCACCAACCACCCTAGAATGTTATCCGCTTTAGAAACTTGCAAAAAAAATGGAGGCAAAATAATCAGCATAAACCCGTTGAAAGAAGCTGGGTTGGTCAATTTTAAAAATCCACAAAAAATAAAAGGCTGGCTGGGCAACGGAGTAGCTTTAGCCGATATTCACTTACAGGTAAACATTAACCAGGACATTGCTTTGGTGAAACTACTGTTGAAGAAGTTGCTAAAAAAGGACTTGGAAAATGAAGGACAAGTTTTTGATCATGCGTTTCTTGGAAAATACACAGAGGGCTATGATAAACTTGTTGCTGACCTTGAAAATTACGAAGAAGCCCATCTTTTGGAACAGTGTGGAGTTGATGAGCTATTAATTGATCCCACGGTAGAGTTGTTGTCCAAAAAATCGAAAATTATTGTGTGTTGGGCCATGGGCTTGACCCAGCATAAAAACGGAGTTGAAAATATTCGGGAGTTTGTGAACCTCCTCCTTCTAAAGGGAGCCATAGGGAAACCAAATGCTGGCACCTGTCCTGTTCGCGGGCATAGCAACGTACAGGGAGACAGAAGTGTTGGGATACATCACTACGTAAACGTGCCTTTGAATGAAAGAATTGAAAAACACTTTGGATTTGTGCCTCCCACCAAACTGGGTTATGATACGGTTGAGGCCATTCAGGCCATGCACGAGGAAAAGGCAAAGGTTTTCGTTTGCTTGGGTGGTAATTTTTTGATGGCCGCTTCGGATACCCAATATACCGCGGAGGCCATCCAAAACTGCGAATTGACCGTTCAGATTAGCACTAAACTAAATCGTTCCCATTTGGTCACCGGAAAAACGGCCTTGATTCTACCCACTTTGGGGCGCTCGGAAAAAGACGAACAAAATGGGAAAGCGCAGTTCATCACCACGGAAAACAGTATGGGAAAAGTGCGTTGGTCCAAAGGTCTATTTCAACCTACTAAAGGAAATATCAAAAGTGAGCCAAAGATTATTGCAGAAATTGCCGATACTTTTTTCAAAAGTTCACATTCGGTTCCTTGGAAGGAATTGGGAAATGATTATGCATTGATTCGAGAGTACATTGACAAAATCGCCAAAGGATTTGAAGATACAGAACAAAAATCCAAAGGTTCAGGGTACTACTTGCCCAATAATGCGAGGGCCTTAGATTTTAGCCATCTCCCCAATGGCAAAGCCCAAATTACAATCAACCAGCTGCCAAAGCACGACTTAGAGGCAAATGAACTAATGCTTATGACCATTCGTTCCCATGACCAGTTCAACACTACGATTTATGGAATGGATGACCGATATCGAGGAATTTATAATGAGCGAAGGGTACTGTTCATGAATGAATCCGATATGAAATCCAAAGGGTTGCAAAAACATGATGTGGTTCACCTTACTAGCAAGTATGATGGAAAGCAACGCCAGGCAACCTATTTTAAGGTAATTCCTTATGATATTCCCGAAGGGAATTTAGCCGCTTATTATCCTGAAACCAATCTATTGGTTCCGCACAATCATTTTGCCGATAGGAGTCAGACACCTATAAGCAAGTCAATAAAAGTCACGATTGAAAAAGCAGTAGTTTAAATTATACTGCTAAATCTTGGAGCGCACCAATGAGATAGTCAATATCTTTTTTGGTAATAAAAATAGCAAAGGAGAGACGCAATGCATTTAAACCGTGGCTTGACATAGGTCGGCAATCAATTCCATACTTGTTCCAAAGTTCTTCCTTTACGGTCTTTACATCTTTTCCTTTGAGTTCAACAACCTGGATAGCTGCTGAAAGTTCATCCAAAACTGGACTTTTAGTGGTGAACCTCTCATCTCCCTCAATTTTTGAACGGAAGTATTTTTTCAACTCAAACGTACGCTCATGAATTCTTGTCGCACCGATGGTGTTATGAAAGTCTACAGATGCCCCCAATCCTAAAACTTCAGCAAGATTTCTAGTGTTGTAGTTCTCTAGTCTACGAATGCTTTTATCTTTATGACCTCGAGCCACCATTAAGGGTTTAAGGTGTTCCTGACTTTCTTTTTTGGCATAAAAAATACCTACACCTTTTGGGGAGAACAACCATTTGTGCGAACTGGCTGTGTAGAAATCACAATCCAATTCCTTTAAATTGATAGTAAACATCCCCGCGGATTGAGCTCCATCCACACCAACCAAAATCCCCTTTTCATGAGCCATTTTTGAAACCTCTTTAACCGGCAAAATCATTCCATTAGTGTTCACAATATGACACATAGAAATTATTTTGGTCTTGGGCGTAATGGCCTTTTTGTAGATATCTACCAAATCCGATACCGATTCGGGAAGAATGGGCAATTCAGGTCGTATCAATTTGATGCCCTTAGTTTCCTGCCATACCTCCCACGGAATGGTACCACTAGCGTGTTCATGGTTTGCCAATATTACCTCATCTCCGGGTTGAAGATTAAAACTACGTGCAATCAGGTTCATCCCCTCGGTGGTGTTATGAATCAAGGCGATTTCTTCCGAAGAAACCGAAAATAAATCAGCTACTTTTTTTCGTACTTCCTCTTTCTCGTCTTCCCAACCACCCCACATATATTTGGAAGGAAAGCCATCTAAAACATTTCTAAAATGATGTGTTTCTTGTTGTATATGGGTTGATGAAGCGCCTAATGAAGCGTTATTAAAGTAATGGAGTCCATCCGCTAGATTAAACTGAGATTTTACCAAATGCCAGAAGTCCTCAGAATCCTCTTTAAAATCTTTTAGCCCAATGGATTCCCAATGAGTTTGCAATGTGTTTCCAAAAACTGGAAGTGTTAAAGAGCCCAAAGTCCCTTGCCCCACTCGTTTTAAGAATTTTCTTCTAGAACTGGCATCCATAGGTTCAAATTTATCAGGAAAAATAACGCTTAAAAACAAAAGCGCCAGCCCTGTACCTACAGAAATCCAAAAGTCGACAGTTTATTTGAAGGCGGGATGTCCCGTAATATCAGCTCCGGTTATTAAAAGATGGATGTCATGGGTTCCTTCATAAGTAATCACACTCTCAAGATTCATCATGTGCCGCATGATGCTGTATTCCCCGGTAATTCCCATTCCACCCAATACTTGGCGAGCTTCGCGGGCAATCTTGATAGCCATTTCCACATTGTTTCGTTTGGCCATGGAAATTTGGGCCGTAGTAGCTCTTCCTTCATTCTTTAATTGTCCCAAACGAAAGGCCAATAGCTGCGCTTTGGTGATTTCCGTAATCATCTCGGCCAACTTTTTCTGCTGCAGTTGAGTCGCTGCAATAGGCTTCCCAAACTGGATTCGCTCTTTGGCATAGCGCAATGCGGTGTCATAACAATCCATCGCGGCACCAATAGCGCCCCATGAAATTCCATAGCGAGCCGAATCCAAACAACCCAATGGAGCACCAAGTCCCGTTTTATTGGGTAATAGATTTTCTTTGGGAACTTTTACATTGTCGAAAATTAGCTCTCCAGTTGCCGAAGCACGAAGCGACCATTTGTTATGGGTTTCCGGGGTGGAAAAGCCTTCCATACCACGTTCCACAATCAGTCCGTGTATACGGCCTTCTTCATTTTTTGCCCAAACTACGGCAACATGGGCAAAAGGTGAATTTGAAATCCAGAGTTTGGCGCCATTCAACAAATAATGGTCGCCCATATCTTTGTATTTGGTTTCCATTCCGCCTGGATTGGAACCATGATTGGGTTCAGTAAGTCCAAAACAACCCATCCATTCTCCAGAAGCCAACTTGGGCAGGTATTTTTTACGTTGTTCTTCAGTTCCATAGGCAAAAATGGGATACATCACCAAAGAAGATTGTACAGATGCCGTAGAGCGCACCCCACTATCCCCTCTTTCAATTTCTTGCATAATCAGCCCATAACTAATTTGGTCCAGTCCGGCACCACCATATTCTTCAGGAATGTATGGGCCAAAAGCGCCAATTTCTGCCAGTCCACCAATAATTTGATTAGGGAATTCTGCTTTCTGGGCATATTCTTCAATGATTGGAGAGATATCTCGCTTTACCCATTGTCTAGCGGCATCGCGAACCAATTTGTGTTCTTCGGAAAGTAAATCGTCTAGGTTGTAATAATCGGGAGCTTCAAACAAATCAGGCTTCATGCAAAACAAATTCGTAACTGTCATTCCTGCGAAGGCAGGAATCCACTATAAAACTCTATTTGGACTCCATATCAAGTATGGAATGACAGGTTAATTAACTTCTCAAAGGTAGGAAGGAAATATAAGAACGCACAACGCCTTTTCTACATTTTTAAATAGAAGTCTTTGGTCAGCTCGATATACGCTTGGGTGTATTCGTGCCTCGCTTTTTCAATCACCAGCTCATCTTCTGTTGGATTCACTTGGACAAATCCAAATTGTATCATACTTCGTTTAATTTTACTTGAAAGGTTTCCTCGAACTCTAGTTATTCTCACAGGAAATAGACCGTAACCAGAAGCCATTTCCACAAAACCAGACTCCGCTTTAAAAGGCATGATTACCGAAAAAAAGCCATCATTGTTCAACAACTGAGCTACTCCTTCCAGCAACTCATTAAACGGTAAGGATTGATTTTGACGGGCAACATCTCGTGAAGCATCACCACTGGAAACTTGTTCTTCATAAAATGGCGGATTGGAAACAATTAAATCATATTTGTCATCCAGCTCATCCACAAACTCGTCCAACCCAGCGTGATAACAAAACACCCTATCGGCCCATGGAGAAGCTTCAAAATTTTCGACACATTGTTCGTGGGCACTTTCGTCCAATTCTATGGCATCGATGAGTTCTGCACTCGAACGCTGTGCCATTTGCAAGGCAATGACCCCGGTTCCTGCCCCAATATCCAAAATGCTTTCCGGATGATGTTCCAAGGAGGTCCATGCACCCAATAAGACTCCGTCGGTACCAATCTTCATGGCGGATTTATCTTGGTGAACGGTAAATTGTTTGAATTTAAAAGGTTCCATTGGCACAAATATACTATGGAAGGAATTAGACAAATAATGCCAGAAATCCGTCAATCTTTTTGAGAGTTCCATCAGTCCAAACCCGTCATTGGTCAATCGATTAATTAAGAACTGCTGTTAGCTCCTATTTTCGGCGCTAATATGTTGTAAGGAGCTTACTAAATCAAAATTCAAACATTTTTCATGAAAAAAATCTTTTTAATTGTGGTTGCCTTTTTGGTGATTCTCCCATTTGCAAACGCGCAGGAAGAAAATAAGTTTAGGATAGGTCTTGATTTGGGCTACGTTATCCCAGATGCAGGTGAAGGTGTTCTGGTAGCCCTAGAATCTAAATATAATATTGGCAGTAATATGAACATTGGTTTTCGAATCGAAAATTCACTAGCTGTAAAGGATGTCAATTTCACAAATAGTATTGTTGAGACTGACCTAACTAGCAGTTTGTCATTCCTTGGTACGTTTGACCAATATTTCAACAATAAGGGCTCTATATTTTCCCCTTTTATGGGTATCGGTGTTGGATATATTTCTTTGGCTGATGTTGGTTTTGAATTTGCAGGAAATGATACAATCCCAGATGCCAAAACTACAGGTAAGTTCGGCGGCCTTATCCGAGCAGGCTTTGAACTTGGAAAGCTACGATTTACAGCATCCTATAACCTTATTGGCGAATCTCAAGTTCAAGATGAAGGCGAAACAGCTGAAATTAAAAACTCTTATTTTGGAATTTCTATAGGTTTCTACGTTGGCGGAGGAAAATGGAAAAAATAGACCCTATAATTCAACAAATAAAAACTGAAGTCCTAAAAGGACTCTTTTTCCTTTGAGCTAGAGATACAAATCGACAAGTCCTTCTGGAGTTTTCACATGAATGGTCTTGGATTCCCTATCCACTTTAGTGATAATATCATCATTTATAGGGATCAACAGTTCTTTTCCATCTTTGTCCACTTCAAAAAGCTCTTGGGAAGCACTGTCATTTACCGCCTTGATGATACCGATATCCCCGTGGACTTCATCCAATAATCGGAAACCGATTACCTCATGAAAATAGAATTTGTTCCCAGAAAGAGGCGGAAGCATTTGCAAAGGAAGAAACAACTCTGACCCCAATAGTTTATCTGCAGCGGCCTCATCTTTTACTTCTTCAAAATCTATGCGGAGCAAAGCAGACTTATGCAGTCGGCAACGGTCAATAAAAAATGGAACCAGATTGTTTCCTAATGAAACAAAAACTGATTCCATGTTTTCGTAAATTTCAGGTTCGTCGGTATCCAATTTTACCAATACCTCACCCTTAAAACTGTATTTTGATACGATTTTGCCCAGGTAGAAACACTCTTCCTTGCGCATCGATATCTCTTTTATTCTTCTTCGGCAGACGCCTCTGTAGCCGGAGCTTCCTCAGCAGCAGCTTCAACAGCTTCAGTTGCCTCTTCAGCAGGAGCCTCTGCAGCTTCAGCGGAAGTGGCTTCCTCTTCTACTTCAGGAAGTGCAGCAGCAATTCGCTTTTCATTGGCTTCTTTTTCAGCTTCCAACGCTTTGGCTTTTGCATCCGCTTTGGCCTTGTCCAAACCATCTACTTTAGCCTGAATACCTTTTTCTTTTTCGGCCAACCACGCGCTGAACTTTTCTTCAACTTGCTCTTCGGTCAATGCACCTTTACGCACACCACCCAACAAGTGGTTTTTCAACATTACTCCTTTATAAGAAAGGATGGCACGAGCAGTATCGGTAGGCTGCGCTCCGTTTTGCAACCATTTTACGGAACTATCTACATCCAAATTGATGGTAGCAGGATTGGTATTGGGATTGTAGGTTCCCAATTTTTCCAAAAATTTACCGTCTCTTTTTGATCTTGAATCGGCGGCAACTACCCAATAGAAAGGTTTACCTTTTTTACCGTGTCTTTGAAGTCTAATCTTTACTGGCATATCACATTAATTTGTAGGGTGCCCGACCCTGATTATTAATCCTATTCCCGTGAAAACGGGAATCTTTTCCTTCGCCTTTTCTCTAAAAGCGGGTGCAAATATAATTCAATTCATTGAATACCCAATGGTTTAGCTGTTTTTTATCCGTTGATAAATGATAACAACTCTATTTTTTGAAATCACACATCTTGTCTATTTTTATTTATTGGCTTTACGCAGTTCTCGACTGCGCTAGAACAGACTAGAATTTTCTTTATGTACCTAATCTTTGATACTGAAACCACAGGACTTCCCAAGCGTTGGGATGCACCCATTACCGATACTGACAATTGGCCACGATGTATTCAGATTGCATGGCAATTGCATGATGATATGGGAAATTTGGTGGAACAGAAAGACATGTTGGTTCAACCTGAAGGTTTCAATATTCCGTATGAAGCGGAACAGATTCATGGAATTTCGACGGCATTGGCAGAACAGGATGGGATTCCCTTAAATGAAACTTTGGAACTTTTCAATGAAGCCCTCTCCAAAGCCAAGTTTGTAGTCGGTCAAAACGTGGATTTCGATGTCAATATCATGGGATGCGAATTTCATCGAATGGGTATTTCAAACAGAATGGCTGAGCTCTCCGTTTTAGATACTTGTACCGAATCCACAGCAGAGCTTTGTAGGATTCCCGGAGGAAGAGGTGGAAAGTTTAAGTTGCCCACTTTGACAGAACTGCACGAATTTTTATTTGGTGAAGCTTTTGCCGAAGCTCACAATGCTACAGCAGATGTTGAGGCCACTACAAGATGTTTTTTGGAGTTGGTTCGAAAACAACACTATTCCATAAAGGAATTGGATGTACAGCCTGATTATTTTGAACATTTTTCAGAGGCCAATCCAAAGGAAATTGAACTCATTGGGCTAAAACATATCAATTTAAAAGCCGCATCAAAAAAAATAGCGGATGCGCTTTGGGATAAAGCAACAGGTGAAATATCCGAAGAAGACATTACCAGCAATGCTGAAAGTTTGGTGGATGCTCCTTTTGCCCATCTTCATAATCACTCTCAATTCTCGGTACTTCAGTCCACAATGAATATTAAGGGTCTGGTCAAGGCCGCTGCAAACCATGGGATGCCTGCAGTGGCCCTGACTGACCATGCCAACATGATGGGTGCCTTTCACTTTGTGAAAGAAGTGAAAAACCACAATAAAGCGGTTAGAGAAGAAAACAAGCAGCTCGAAGAACAAGGCGAAACACCAAAGAATAAAGAAATCATCCCCATATTGGGTTGTGAGTTTTTTGTCTGCGAAGACCATACCAATAAAAACGTAAAAGACTACGGCTACCAAATTGTGCTGCTGGCCAAAAACAAAAATGGCTATCACAATTTGGCCAAAATGTCCTCGATTGCTTACACTGATGGATTTTACTATGTTCCAAGAATCGATAGAAAAATCATTGAGCAATACAAAGAGAATGTCATCGCCCTTACGGGTAATTTATATGGTGAGGTACCCAACAAACTTTTAAATGTTGGTGAAAAACAAGCGGAAGAAGCCTTGCTATGGTGGAAATCCCAATTTGGGGACGACCTTTATATCGAGGTCATGCGTCATAATCAAGATGACGAAGACAGGGTGAATCAAAGTTTGATTCAGTTGTCCAAGACACATGGGGTGAAGATGATTGCTTCCAACAACACCTATTACTGTGATAAAAAGGATGCCGAAGCGCACGACATTTTACTTTGCGTAAAAGATGGCGAAAAACAGGCCACACCCATAGGTCGTGGTCGGGGGTATCGCTATGGACTTCCCAATCAAGAGTACTACTTCAAGTCCGAAGAAGAAATGAAGGCCCTTTTCAATGACCTTCCCGAGGCAATTTTGAACATTCAGGAGATTATTGATAAAATCGACCCTTTTGAATTGGCTCGAGATGTTCTACTTCCCAAGTTTGATATTCCTGAACAATTCAAAGTTGAGGAGGACAAAGTGGATGGAGGCAAGCGTGGTGAAAATTCGTATTTACGGCATATCACCTATAAAGGTGCAGAAAATCGATACGGTGAAATTACCGATGAAATCACGGAACGCATTGATTTTGAACTAAAGACCATCGAAAATTCAGGGTATCCCGGCTACTTTTTGATAGTTGAGGACTTTATCCGTGAAGCCCGAAACATGGGGGTTTCCGTGGGACCTGGGCGTGGTTCCGCTGCAGGTTCGGTAGTTGCTTACTGTCTTGGCATCACCAATATTGACCCACTGAAGTATGACCTCCTTTTTGAGCGATTCCTGAATCCGGATAGGGTATCCATGCCCGATATTGATATTGATTTTGATGATGAAGGACGGGGAAAGGTGATGGATTATGTTATCCAAAAATATGGAGCGAATCAGGTAGCCCAAATTATCACGTATGGAACCATGGCGGCTAAATCTTCCATTCGGGATACTGCCCGGGTTCTCGACCTTCCGCTTAACGACGCGGACCGCATTGCCAAGTTGATTCCTACCATGGGGAAACTCCATAAGATTTTTGGCATGGAGGAATCCGACCTCAAGAAAAAATTCCGTTCCGATGAGTTGGAAAAAGTACATGAACTTCTCAACATTTCGGAGCAAGACGATTTGGAAGGACAAACCGTGAATATGGCCCGAGTATTGGAAGGTTCATTGCGAAATACTGGAATTCATGCCTGCGGGGTCATCATCACTCCAGATGATATCACCAATTTTGTGCCTGTCGCCACAGCCAAAGATTCCGATTTATATGTCACCCAATTTGACAACTCAGTAGTTGAAGATGCTGGACTCCTAAAAATGGACTTTTTGGGACTAAAGACCTTGACCTTAATTAAGGATACGGTAAAAATAGTCAAGGCCAGAAGTGGAGTTGAGCTTATTCCTGATGAGTTTCCCCTAGATGATGAAAAGACCTATGAGCTTTTCCAACGGGGAGATACGGTAGGGATATTCCAATACGAATCTCCGGGCATGCAGAAGCACATGAAAAATCTGAAACCTACGGTTTTTGATGACCTTATTGCTATGAATGCGCTGTATCGACCTGGCCCCATGGAATACATCCCGAGTTTTATTGCCAGAAAACATGGGGAAGAGGAGATTACCTATGACCTGCCCGAAATGGAGGAGTATCTTAAAGACACCTATGGGATTACAGTCTATCAGGAGCAGGTAATGCGCCTTTCACAGAAAATTGCAGGTTTTTCCAAAGGTGATGCAGATGTACTTCGTAAAGCCATGGGTAAAAAGATATTCGCTTTACTACAAAAGCTTAAGCCCCAATTTTTGGATGGTGGGGAAAAGAATGGGCACCCTAGGGATATCCTGGAAAAAATTTGGAAGGATTGGGAAGCCTTCGCTTCCTATGCCTTCAATAAAAGTCATTCTACCTGTTACGCTTTTATCGCCTACCAAACTGCATATTTGAAAGCACATTACCCTGCTGAATATATGGCTGCAGTACTTTCCAACAACATGAACGACATTAAACAGGTAACTTTCTTTATGGAAGAATGTAAACGCATGGGACTGGAAGTGTTAGGTCCTGATGTGAATGAATCCTACTATAAGTTCGCTGTGAACAAAAGCAATGCCATCCGATTTGGCATGGGTGCCATAAAAGGGGTTGGACGTTCCGCTGTAGAAACTATTGTGGAAGATAGAAAAGAAAATGGACCATATCGTTCTGTATTCGATTTGGCCAAAAGAGTGGACCTTCGTGCAGCGAATAAAAAGTCCTTTGAAAATTTGGCGCTGGCTGGCGGCTTTGATTCGTTTGGGGATACGCATCGTGCACAATATTTCCATCATGATGGGGATGGCATTTCCTTTTTGGAAAAAGCGGTCAAGTATGGAGCTAAGTTTCAAGAGAACCAGAATTCATCCCAAGTAAGTCTATTTGGTGAAGCCAGTGAAGTTCAAATTCCAGAACCTGTAGTTCCTCCATGTGATGATTGGGGTACCATGGAAAAACTCCGAAGGGAAAAAGAGGTTGTGGGTATTTACATTTCAGGTCACCCGTTGGATGATTTCAAAAAGGAAATAACCGCGTTTTGTAATAGTAGTGTTTCTGCTTTCAATGAACTTGAGGGCTACGTAAATCGAGAATTAACGGTTGCCGGAGTAATCACCGATGTACAACACCGCGTATCCAAAAACGGAAAAGGTTGGGCCGCCTTTACCCTGGAAGATTATACAGATTCCTTTGAGTTTAGGATTTTTGGGGAAGATTACTTGAAGTTCAGGCACTTTTTAATGATAAATTCATTTGTCCATCTCAAAGTATTTGTCCGCGAAGGCTGGGTCAATCGAGAGACCGGAAAAAAAGGTGACCCCCGATTACAGTTCAATGATTTTAAGCAGCTACAGGATGTAATGGACTCCTACGCTAAAAAGCTTACTATTAAATTGGATATAGACCGGCTTCAAGAAAAGCGAATTCAAACATTAAAAGATACACTGAGGTCATTTAAGGGAGACCTCCCTTTAAATTTTGTGGTCTATGAAATGCAGGACGAAATCAAGCTAAATCTTTCCAGTAGAAAGCAAAAAGTGAAGATTAGCTCCGAGCTTCTTCATGTTTTGGAGCAGAATGATATATACTACAAACTCAACTAATTAGCCATAACGTACACCAATGGCGCGATAATGAAAACGAATACCTCAACAGTAAGGAAAGTGGGCATTATTTGACTAACTTTGCGAACATTAAATAAAACACAATGGCACTAGAAATAACAGATGCAACTTTTGAAGACGTAGTACTTAAAAGCGAAAAACCAGTAGTGGTTGATTTTTGGGCAGCATGGTGCGGTCCTTGTAGAATGGTAGGTCCAATTATTGACGAAGTAAGCAATGAGTATGAAGGCAAGGCGGTTGTAGGTAAGGTTGATGTGGATGCCAACCAGCAATTTGCAGCTAAATACGGAGTGCGTAACATTCCTACTGTCCTTGTTTTTAAGGATGGAGAGATTGTAAACAGACAGGTTGGTGTATCACCAAAGAAAGCATATACTGACGCTATTGAAGCGGTTCTTTAAGCTTCGATTCTAAATAATATTTAAGAAAGGTTTGGCGAATGCCAAGCCTTTTTTTGTTTTATCTTGGGGCTACTTTTGAGCTATGGATGTACGGTCTGAACTTTCTAAATCACAACTATTCCAGAATCTGGAGCTTCTGGCCAATCAGATTGTAGAAGGATTTATTAGCGGAATCCATAAAAGCCCTTTTCATGGTTTTTCTGCCGAATTTGCGGAACACAAAATCTATAACCCAGGAGAAAGCACAAAGCATATAGATTGGAAACTCTTTGCCAAAACGGATAAACTGTTCTCCAAACGGTACGAAGATGAAACCAATCTAAGATGCCATATGATTTTGGACAATTCCGCATCCATGTATTATCCAGAGGTACGAAAACTTGGCGTGGGAAATTTAAATAAAATTGGTTTTGGGGTATTGGCCATCGCTGCGTTAATGCAACTGTTGAAACGGCAGAGAGATGCGGTGGGGCTCAGTATTTATTCGGACACTTATACCTTTCATGCCTCAGAGAAAAGTAGCGAGCGCCACTTTCAAATGTTATATTCACAATTGAATGGTGTCGTTCAGCAAAACAGTAATTCCAAAACCACAAAAACCTATTCTTACCTGCATCAAATTGCAGAGAAAATCCATCGTCGAAGCCTTATTTTTCTTTTTTCTGACATGTTTCAAAATGAAACAGACAGTCAACAGTTGTTCGAAGCACTTCGTCATTTAAAATACAACAAACATGCCGTGGTCCTTTTTCATTTATGGGACCAAAAGCATGAGCTTGACTTCAATTTTGAAAACACCCCAAAACGCTATGTGGATGTCGAGAGTGGACAGCACATCGATTTATATGCAGAAAACATCAAAGAAGCGTATCAGAAAAAAGTGTTGGAATATCAAGATGAACTGAAACTCAGATGCGCCCAATACAAAATAAAGTATGTGGAAGTAGACATCAATGCTGACTTTTCACAGGTGCTGAATACGTTTATGATTGAGCGACAGAAGTTTGTTTAGCATTCCGCTAATTTTGAAAAAAATTTTTGCTGGATACGAATGAGAGTGTATATTTGCACTCGCTTTGCCAAAAGCATTTGAACAAGATTTGAATCTGGCTGTCGTCAGAGTCTTAAAACGATAAAATCATTGGTCTGGTAGTTCAGTTGGTTAGAATACCTGCCTGTCACGCAGGGGGTCGCGGGTTCGAGTCCCGTCCAGACCGCACCAAGAAAACCCTAGCATTTGCTGGGGTTTTCGCGTTTTTAGACCCTTTACCAATTAACAACATTTGGACAGAATTTACTGAAATGCCTATATTTCGGTAAATTATTCAGGCATTTTTAATGCAGAATTATGAGGGCAAGGGTATATCTTGATGAAAGGAAAAGTGGCGAGACCAAAAAAGGTTTCCCGGTCGTCATCGAGATCTCCGGAAACTACAAACAGAAACGTATCCGTACCGGGTACCATTCCAGGCCTTCTGAATGGAACAAAAGCCGGTGTGCCCCAAAAAGCAACCATCCGGAATATTACCAGCTGAACGATTATCTTTTAGACATAAAGGTAAGGATGAACGAGCTATTGGCAAACCGTCTGAAAAATGGCCTTACCCTGGAGAACTTCAAAGAAAGGTTGTTTGGTGGCTCCTCCCCTATTTTTTTGGATGCCTGTGTCCAAACCTTTAAACCTGGTTATGAGGGAACCAAGCTAAGCGCGGTCCGGAGCTTTGATTCCTATTACCCAAAGTCAACGTTTTCCGAAATTACCTTCCAAAAGGCAAAACACTATATTGAATCCGAACTCAAAAAAGGGCGGTCGCCTGCAGGTGTGGACAGTTATGTTAGAAGTCTTCGGGCCCTATGGAACAAACTCAGTGAGGAAAAGAACCCCTTTCGTGGCCATAGGATTTCGATTCCACCCAAAATCAAACGGGTCTCGACCCCGGGGGATTTGAAAAAATTTGCTGAAGCTGAACTTAGCGATAAAGGGGAGATTGCCAGCTTTTCCAAAATACGGTACTACTGGCTATTGATGTTCTATTTTGGCGGGATTGACCCAGAGGTTTTGGCCAAACTGAGGTATGACAAGAACATCCAAAATGGAAGGGTGATATTCAATAGGGAAAAGGGTGGTTCCAAAATGCCCTGTAACAATATCATCGTGCCGCAGGCCTTGGAAATTTTGGAAATGTTCGACTGCAGGCCCTACCTGGTTCCCATTCATAAAACTGGCAACTATGATAGCTTTATCCGGAACTTTCGACGGGGGCTCATAAAAATAAGTGAGCAGCTGGAGCTCGGGGCGGTGATGCATCCTAAAAGTGCCAGGTATACCTTCATCGACACCGCCCAGCAAAAACTTATCGATGAAAGGATAACCGCTCAGATTGTTGGCCACAAAAGAAGGACCGTAACCAGTCTATATACCAATGATTTCCCATTGGATGTGCAAGACCGAGCACATCAACAAATTATTTCACTAAGTTAGGGGAAAATTGAATTTATGTCAGATCCTGGGACTCTTATTACAGCTATAGACAAAGCTTCGAAATTTGGCAATACCACCTGGTTCACTGCAATAATAGATAAAGCCACTGGTTTCAAAATAAGTCAATGGGCGGCTGAAGGGGAGGTCAGGAAAAAAATGTTACATGATGAATATGAAAAGGCAAAGTCACAAGGCATCATGGGTATGCAGTACATTGAATACATGAGAAGCACGGAGAATTTATTGAACACAGCTGTTAAGACTGCAAAACACCTAAAATCAGATGAGCCAAACAAAATCAAAATGGACAACGATTTCTTTTGGAACTTGATTGATCATAGCAAGTCTATTTCCACGGAAGAGATGCAGGAATTGATAGCAAAAATACTAGCTCAAGAATACACTAAACCAGGAAGCTATTCACGTAAAACATTACAGATTCTAAAATCAATTGATAAAGAGGATCTTCGAACATTTGAATTTTTTTGTAGCTTTTTAGTTGATGGTGGTAGATTTCCTGCTTTTGTATTCTCTAAAGGGGCTCGAAAGGCTTGGTTAGTTGAACATTTACCTATATATCATTCTTTGTTTTTAGAGCTGCAAAACTTAGGGCTTTTTTATCATAACGTAATCCATGACCATCACGATTTAGCCTTGGATGTAGAACGAATCAGTTACTTTGGCAGGCAAATTGTTCTAACAAAACTTAATAGACATAAAACGTCTGGATTTAACTATCCCCCATACTATTCTTTATCCGAATCAGGGTTGGATATTTTAACGCATTTAAAGCCCCAACCGTACCGTGAGTATTTTGAATATTTGATCGAAAACATTAGAGTGGAGAATTATTCCACTTCCAGTGACTAACCATTCTGAATATTTCCGAAAATTCTACCAATCATCATCTTTATTGTTTGTTTTGAAATCAACCAATTTCTTAAGGTTGTATTCAAAAATCTCTACATCGTTTTTCAAAAAGTTCTTTCGATATCCTGGGCTATGTTTCTTTAGTGCGTAAAACTCGATGCCTTCAATATCATTGGCCGACCATAATGCAGTATCCTCCTTTGGGGCCATTTTGAGATTTTTAAAAGTTACCCTATGTCTTCCTTCCTTTACATCCACTACCAAAAGACCGGTCAAAAACATTTGTTGGATATATATCGAAGTGAACATTGATTTCTTTCCAAGGGATTTGAAATCTAATTTAAAGGGTTTTAATGTGCAAATAATCTGAGTATCAGAAACTGCGAACTCCTCGAACTGTCCTTTTAGTCGAATGGCCTTTTCAATATCATTTAGTTTAAGGTTTTGCCGGTAAACGTTTTGCCAGATTAGTTGGTCGTCATTTAAAGTAAAAGAATGTTCCTGCGAACAAATTATTTGCGCTGATAGTAATACTGGCAATATCAATAGTATCGTGTATTTTTTCTTCACTGGGATTTGTTTAAATTTTTACTTAAATAATTTATGGATAAAAACCGATCTAATAAAAGAGCAATCATTAATAAAAATTGTTTTGGTTTATACTATTTTTGAATTTATACAAACAAGTTAGCGTTTATTAATAAGTGTATTACTATTAAAAGCATCACTATCAATACAACTTAATTTGTTGTATATAAGCTTTTTAATAATTTTATTAAGATTTTTTTATGGAGGTTTCCCCTAGTTTTTTTAAGGATTTTATTCAATGATTAATTTGTGAAAAGACCTTATATTACAACTCCAACTTTTTTAATAAAAGTTGGATAAATAGTTCCCTGTTAAAGAGTTGTGAAAATAATTTGAGTTTAGATTAATGTAGTATTAATCTTAAAATCTCAAATTATGAAAAAAGTTGGTTTAACAATTGTTGCGGCGTTTGTTGCTGTGCTATTAACCTCTACAATCGCATCGTGTGAAAATGATTCTATTGATCAAGAGGTAGAGGAAGTTTCAATTGATAATGACGAAGTCAAAGAAGACGATATTTAAAAACTTGTTGGTAGCATTGCTAATTATTGCAATGTCATTTTTGCCATACTTACACGATTTCGAAATCTTTAAAGGGATGAAGGGTTTTAGCGGCTTTTCATCCCTTCGTATTGGAATATGGGTAGTTTCCTTATTCATGGTTGGTCTTTCTGGTTGGATTTTTGCCTTCTTGAATTCTAAGGGCAAACAATATAGAATGGCCATGCTTGCTCCAATATTTATGTTGTCTTTTCAACTATTGATTTATCTATTTGATTCTAGAAAAACAACTACCAACGAATTTTCCACCAAGATTCTATTAAATCTATGTCTCGCCGTGGTACTTGTAGTTCTATATTTTTACGGACTTAAAAAACAGAAAGAGAATGCAGAAGATTTATAAGGAACTTTCTACATATCTCTTGAATAGTGAATCTTATACCGAGCAGGAAAGGAAAAGGATTAGAAAATATTTGCGCGAAAAATTGGATAAATACGTGGATGCTGTGTCCTACCTAAATGACTTATGATTTCTCCGAGTTAACTTTATCCTTTAACATATACTTGATTTCGTCAAGTATCAAGGCATTGTTTGCATTTATCTTAAAGAATTCATCAAGTTCAGGTCTTAAAAGTGAAACACAATTTTGAGCAATTCTCATTTCTAGGGTATCGGAATCTTTCTCCGCTATTTTCTTTCCCAAAATCAAATAATTAAGGTCTACTTCAAACTTGTTTGCAATTTCAAGCAACATATCTACGCTTGGGGAAGCATTAGGGTCTTTAAGTCGCTGTAACTTCTGAGAAGATTTCCATCCCAAACCTTCTAACGCAAACTTGTTTACCGTCGAATAGCCATTATTTCTAGCTATTTCCATGATTCTATCCAGAATATCTGACATAATTATTCAAACCTGTTAATAAAATATTCAATCAAGTTTTAATTTATTCAAACTCATTTGTATATTTGGGATGTATTCCATGACAAATTATTTGTCACATCGAGGTAAATATATGAAAAAAGAGGTAACAATAAAGGCGAATACCAATGATATATGGCTGTTGGCCACGGCCTTGAAGCTGAAGAACGACTTTGTAGGCAAGGGCTTCGTTTCGTTTGCATCTTTTTCAAGCATAATGCCCCAGTACTTCGAATCCTACGGCACCAAGGAGGGGCAGAAAAAACTACATGCCTGGTGGAACATCCGTTACAAGGAACTGCAGCTGAACGTGGATGCGGAGTTCGTGGTTGCCCAGGTCAAGGAAATCAATTCCAATGTCGAAACCGTAATGGAAAAACTAAGGCATGAATAGGCTGGGCTACATACAGCCGGCACTTGGAGTGCTGTTCGCATTCTTCCTAGAACATGCCGGCAAGGGCTGGTACGCTATGGCGGTATTTGGGCTCTCGGCATTCATGTGGCTCCTGCTCTTCGCGAGCAATTTCAAACAATCAAAAAAAGAGTGATATGTACACAGTTGGACAAAAGGTGCAGTGCACCAAGGAAAAATGGCTCAATGGAAATGGCATTGCCAATTTCTTTCCTCCCAAAAAAGGGGAAATGGTCACCGTGAAGGACACAATGGTCTATGAGGGCAAGGAGCTTTTGAATTTTGAGGAACAGGCCGAGACCGTCTGGTACCCAGCAAAGCATTTTACACCACAGCAAAAAATGTCACTCAATACCTAAAAGGATAATTGGAAACACCTATGTACATATTGCGCAATGCCGATATATGGCTCTCCACCGCTAAGGTGGCGAAGATTTGCGAGCGCACATGCCCATGGGTTACCACCAACAAGCACCGGTTCAATTACCGGCGCAAACCAAAACAGACAAAAATCCTCCAGTATGAACTATCAAGTGTGCTGGAGGTGCGAAAAGCATTGAAAGGTAACTCCCTTCAAACGGGGAAGTTAGTTAGTTAATTAGGGTTTAGTTAGAAGGGCGTGGCTGCCATGGCGCGCCCTTTTTAAAATCGCGCAAAATGGATTTGAGACAATTCTGCAAAATCGGGAAGACAAAGGACAATGAGGGCAAGGTATTGGCCGACAATCTGAAATATTACTGTGTCAACACGCCTTGTGACGAGCACGCGATTTTGGGAAATCCGGCCACAAAGTGCGGGATATGTAAAAAGACTTTTTAAAAATTTTGAACTATGATATTGGGTTTTCGAACGCAATGGCCTGAAAAGATGGTACGTGTACAAGGAAAATTGACTCGCTTTCCCCAAAAGATAGCGAAGTCGATTCCCTTGGGCTTTTGGTGGGAATGGCCAGGTGCTCCATTAATGGAAAAATATTTTGTGGACCGTCCGCCCTGTACATCGGACAGGCCCAAGATACATTCCATTCGGGACGATGTGAACAAACGCTGGAAGCCTGGACGGGCCATCCATTTCTATATCAACACAAGAACTCCCAACATGCTGCAGATAGCTCCTCCTGTTCCATGTATTTCCGTGCAGGAATTTGAGATATGCGATGATGAAGCCGGCTGTGAGATTGCCTGCAGTGAACCCTATTTCCGGGTGGATGGCAGGATATTGGGCTATCATGAAATGGAAAACCTGGCGCACAATGACGGGTTCGTGGATGTGTACACATTCCTGAAATGGTTCCGTCCGGGCTATAAGGGAAGGATAATCCATTGGACACATTTTAAATACTGAGATCTAAAAGAATGGATGAAAACAAAAACATACACCCTTTTTTCGGGCCTGAATGGAAGGCCGACAAAATGAAAATGTCAAAATCGGACATCCTAGATGCTTTTGCTGTTATCGCTACAGAGAACATGGAGCTAAAGGAAAAACTGGATGCTGCATGAGATATACCATTGTCATTAACCAGGTGCAGTGCTTGAAGTACAGCGTAAAGGTGTCTGAAGCGGCACTAATGGACCTGTTGAACCAACTGAGCAGCTGGGCGGATGAAAAGATCATCGATGGCAAGACCTACTATTTTCTTAGCCGTACCAAGGTGATGGAAGAGCTCCCTTATTGGTTCAAAAAGCCCGATACCGTATACCGTGTGTTCAAGTCCCTTGAGGCTAAGAGAATGATAGAATATAGGACAATAAAAAAGCAGGATTTCCTCCGGTTGACCACTTACGGAAAACGTTGGAACGCCTTTGAGAAAAACTCGGAAAAATTTCCGAAAAATGAAGATGGTAACTCGGAAAAATTTCCGAATCCGGAAAAAAATCCGAGAAAACCCGGAAAAATTTCCGAAAAAGAGAACCAACCTAATTCGCTGGATAACAGTGTGGTTACACCCTATGTCTCGGAAATAAATCCGACATATAAATATTATAAATATACAAGAGATAATTCTTTAAGGATCGTTCTTGGAAATATCCACAAGGAAAATCCCTTCGCACTTGAATGTATTTTGGACAGTCCCACCTTCCACGAAAGGATAATCCGTTCCCTTACCGCAATGGGGCATGTCTTTGATTTTGAAAAGCATATTGGACCAATACTGGTCCATTGGGTCTGCAACGAGTTCATGGCCACCGGATTGGAGTCGAACGCCCAGTCCCTTAGGCAAAGGTGTGTGGGCTACGTGGTCAAGGTGGTAAAGAACGGCGGCCTGGAGAACAAGGAGATAAAGCACATTTTCGAACCCAAACCCAGTTACCTGATAGACGATGAGTAAGACCGACCACATAAAGAAACTGCCAACGGCCATCGATATCGAACAGGCGGTTCTATCCGTGATGTTCAACGATACCACTGCCCCCGATATCCTTTTTTCAATTGTGAGGAGCGAAAAGGCATTTTATGAGTTCAGGAGCCAATTGATCTATATGGCCATGTTCGAACTGTACTCCAAAAGTGAGCCAATAGACCTTTTGACGGTCAGCGAAAAGCTCCGTCAAATGGAAAAACTTGAGCTTGCCGGTGGTGATTTCCATTTGATAACGCTTTCCCAGAAGGTGACATCATCGGCGCATACGGAATACCATTGCAGAATCCTTTTGCAGAAATACCTTAAACGCTGCGTGATCCAGATGAACAGTCAGATCATCGGCCTTGCCTATGACGATGCAACGGATGTCTTCGACCTTTTGGACGGATACCAAAAACAGTTTGACCGGATAGTGGACATTACCCAGTCAGGGCGTAGGACGGTTACCTTCCCTGAATCCCTGGGCAACCTAAAGACCGAGATAGAGCGGCTTTCCAACAATGACGAGGAAGTGCCGCTTGTGGGAAGGACGACCGGATTCAAGAGCACCGATGCGCACACCGGCGGTTACCGCCCCGGGCAGTTGGTGATATTGGCCGCACGCCCGGGCATGGGAAAGACAAGCAAGGCACTGAAGACCGTGGTGGGCAACCTCAAACGAAAAGTGCCAGTCGGCTTCATCAGCCTTGAGATGAGCATGGCGGAGCTGACCGCAAGGATAGTGGCCATCGATACCGATTTCCACCTGAAACAACTGCTCAAGACCGGTTTTGAGAAACTTGATTATTTCACGACATACGATGCCCACTGCAAACGGATGAACGTCTACCCGCTCCATGTGAACGACAGCGGTGTTGGCGACCTAACCGAGATCATCGTACAGGCCAAGGCATGGAAACGTTCGGAGAACATCCAGCTCTTGGTGGTGGACTACCTGCAGCTGATGGGCGACAAGACCATCGGTAACGGGAACCGTGAATCCGAGATATCATCGATAAGCAGACGTTTGAAACTGCTCGCTAAGGAGCTGGAGATACCGATAATCGCACTGAGCCAATTATCAAGGGCCGTCGAGACCCGTGGCGGTGACAAAAGACCACGTCTATCAGACCTGAGGGATTCGGGTGCCATTGAACAGGACGCGGACATTGTTGAGTTCATCTATCGCCCAAGCTACTATCACAAGGATTCGACACTCAACCGTGAAGATTACGAGAAAAAGAATCAAAGACGGTTCGACCTTGGGGCGAACGTCGAGATAATCTATGCAAAGTTCAGGGGCGGTTCCCCTGCGACCATACTGATGAGATGGGTGGGCAACAAGACAAAGTTCCTCTGTGTGGACGATGACAGTGACACCGCTGAATACATAGACGCGCAATTGCCCACGGGCATCACGGCTGAAGAGGCATTTGGTGACGATAAGACCGTGTTCGATGCCGAATAGACCGAAACCAAGGAAAAGACCATGGAGGGACGATAGGAAACCCTTTGGGAGAAGGAAGAACAACAATTACGATTTCTACAACTCCACAAGGTGGAGGAAGAAATCAAGGCTGTTTCGGGAAAAGAACCCTTTCTGCGAACAGTGCGAACGGGAGAACAGGGTCGTGCCCGCGGAAGTGGTGGACCATGTGAAGGGGCTGCAGTTTTTACTGGATAATGGAATGGACCCTTACGCAGATGAAGAACTTGAATCGATGTGCCATAAGTGCCACAATGTAAAGTCGGGCAAACAGGCGCATTGGAACAAAAAGAAAAAAAAATGACAGAAGAAGCAATTGCATGGGAATTTGAATGCGCCCAGAGATTAATAGGGGGCTTAGACAGGAACGCGGGCACTTTGGTTATTACCAAGAATGGTCTTGTTGGGCGCACATTCTCACATGAAAAATTGGTTAACGGAAAGGTAAGGGTCCACTGTGACAATGGTTCAAAACTGTTGTGCCAACCCGAGACACTTAAAGTGACCGGATATATAAACTGAAAAATGACCCATGGCAGCCTTTTTTCTGGAATCGGTGGTTTTGACCTCGCTGCGGAATGGATGGGATGGGAAAATGTTTTCCATTGTGAATGGAACAAATTTGGACAGAGAATATTAAAACATTATTGGCCAAGGGCGATAAGTTATGACAACATCAAGACAACAGACTTTAGAATTCACAGGGGACGAATCGATGTCCTTAGTGGAGGGTTCCCGTGCCAACCATATTCAAGTGCCGGTAAGCGACTTGGAAAGGAAGATGACCGCCACCTCTGGCCAGAGATGCTTAGAGCGATCCGCGAGATTCAACCGAAATGGGTCGTTCCTGAGAACGTTCTCGGAATTATTAATTGGAATGGGGGACTGGTATTCGACGAGGTGCAGGCTGACCTGGAAGCTGAAGGGTAGGAGGTACAACCGTTTTTACTTCCAGCTGTTTCCGTCAACGCTCCCCACAGAAGGGATAGGGTCTGGTTTATTGCAAACTCCGTCAACGGTGGAAATAGTCGATTCTCCAGAGAACATGAGGAAACGGGCGGAGAAGAACGGATACAGAAACGGCACAAAATACAATGGGTTGGCGAGCCAGTTGGTCCACGACCCGAAATGGAAGGATATCCTTCCAACACCAAGATGTGCAACCAACAATGGGATAGGTTATCCGGAGATGTCGGAAAAGAAAAGACTGGAGGATGTAATTGCCAAAAAGATGTTGCCAACACCCACAACGAGGGATTACAAAGGTGCGAGAACAAAGGAGTCGCTAAAGGATGCTGGTCGAAACGAAAAGAACAGTCTACCAGATGCATTTTCCCAAAATGGGAAGAGTTCCCAACTCAATCCCCGATTTGTGGCCGAGATGATGGGCTTCCCTCCGAACTGGACGGAATTACCTTTCCTAAATGGAGAAACGAATCCATCAAAGGATATGGAAACGCAATAGTGCCGCAGGTGGCCTATCAGATTTTTAGAGTGATTGAATTGATGGAAAATGAACAAAAAGTTCAAAGTGGTGATTTACCTATCTGATGGAAGGATAAAGGATGTTTTTGAGACCTCTGATATCACATTGATAAGCAACGGGGAATCAAGGCAAAAAACAATTGAAATAGTAAAAACAAAGAAATAAATGAGATTTAGAAAGCCATTATTTGTTGATGTATATATCTACGACGACAATGAACTGGATGCTGTAAAAGCAGACATTGAAATTGATACGCAATACGATGACCCTACAGAGTCAAGGGCAATGTTCCTTGTCGATATGGTTTGGCCAAACCGGGATTTAAAGAATACTGCCTGTATGGTCGTAGGGTCTGATTCCTTCATTGTAAGAGAGACGGCCAACCAACTATTGGACAGGCTTAATGACCACTATCAAAAACACGGAATATGAAAGCATTGACTCTAACACCGATTTTATTTCTCTTGACTGTCTTTGTAAATGGACAGGTGGACAATTCTCACATGATAATCGGAAACGATACCATCGAAATCAACGATGATTTCAAAAAATGGGAAGGTATAGCCGAACCATACATAATGACTCCTCAAGCTTATAACCTATCCAAAAAGGATATCGAATTCTTTACGGTTTCCCCTTCTCTCCTATTGTTGGAGCTCTATATGGACCATGTAAGGAAGACCGAGGTACATATCGGATGGGATTTGATAATTGAGGAGAAGGGAAATTCAATGATAATATGGCCCATTTTTTTCTCAAAGGCAAAGCCCTACCTGCAGCCGCATGAGTATGAGACCAACATGAAGACCAATATCCTGTATGGGGTCGATGAGTCTGAGCACATTGACAACTACAAGCCTTATCTGAAAAAGTGGTACGATATGCCGGACTATATCCGTGCCGAAAAGATAATGAGGCCCAAGAAAGCCTCATTCGAGGACTTCTACAACTGGAGCCAGGAATACTTTAAAGAGCAGTTGAAACCAGATTCTAAATAAAAAAACAAAACAAGATGAAAGATACATATACAAAGAAAGAAGTGATCAATAAGCAGATAATAGCTTTCCTTTTCGGGGTGTTCTTCGGAATGCTGATAATGGGTTCCTATTTCGCATACAAGGCCGAGAAGGAAAGGGAGTTGAAAAGCAAAATGGAAAAAGTTGCTGAGCACAGATAATAAAATGGCGCTGGCACCGAAAGCTGTTGCTAGTTCTTGCTGGACCTTCTTCACAAAATCGACCAGTGCCATTTTTCAATACAGAACAAAAAGATGAGAACACAAACCAAAAACGGAAATACTTTTCATGATTATCGCAACAACATGCTTCAATGGGGTTGGAACATCCTGCATATGGAAAAAACAGGAAAGCTAACGTGTGACATTATGGGAATTGGCTTGGGAATCAAGGAGAATCACATAATCGTCATTTCAGATGAGAGGAACGGAAACCTAGCGTTGGAGGTGGAAGAAATAAAATATGACTCCAACCCAAGGGACTTGTACAACGCCAAATTAAAATCAATAGGCTACGTAGAAGAGTAATTGACTAAACCAAAAGAACAAGTACAATGAAAGTAGAAATTACAAAAGCTCAATTAAAAGCGATTCAAGATGCAATTGACACAGTTGAAGGTATGGTTGGAAATGAAGACCAAGACTTTAACGAAGAGGCTACTAAAGCAGCTAGGATATTCGATAGGTTTTTAAAAAAGAACAATCTACCACCTAGAAAATATGGCCCAAATAGAGGTTAATTAAAGAACAAGTACAGATATGGATAACAGAGATTTTAATGTTACAGGGCGAAGTAAACAGCAATTATTGCAAACTATAAAGTGTCTTCTCCTAAATGAGTACGGTGATTTTCGAAAGGTGCAAGCCTGGAAGTTTGTAAAACAAAAGGGGCTAATCCTCTATTGGTCTGATTCTGTCAAAGACTCTCACAAGATGATGGGTAATCTTAATCCAGAACAGATAACAGATGCAGTTTGGCAATGGCTACAAACAGAGGAGGCAAAAACAACAACTCTTTCAGGCAATGATGTGGATTGTAAGCATGATGGACATAATAAAATCGGTTTTAGGGTCTACAATGAAGGATGGTCAGAGGTTGAAGGTCACGATTATTCAATATGCGCTGTTACACCAAGACATTGTTGGTACGGAAAGTAATTGATTAACCAAAAACAATAAGAGCAATGGCACAAGATAATTTTGATAAGAAACGATGGACGGTATTCATTGATGAAAGAGGTCAGCATAAGTTGATAAGTCCAAATGGTGAGGAACTTACAGACCTAATAATAACAGGTGTTGAAGATGCTGCAGGTGAAGATACCATTTGTGATGCAATGTTCTTGGTAAACTTAGTGCCCACAAAGGATGATGCCTTAAGGAATTATGATTTAGTTAAATAATTATGGGAAGATTTAAACCAAACTGTTACCTGATTTATACTCATAGGACAGTTGAAAACTTAAAATGGGAATGCACGACTCATTATCGTTGTATGGCTCATATACCCAATATGTTGCATGAATTGTTGAATGTCAAATCAATATCGGGTGAACTAAAACTAATATGGAACGACTGGCATGAAAGAGAGTTGGTAAAGAAGTACGATGTTACCTATAAGCAGCTGGAGCACTATGTTAAAGCTGATAGCGGAATGCTTTCCTTTTCTTCAGAAAGAACCAGGGACAGAGCTATTAGGGAATTGAAGCGATTGGGTGCCGACGAATTTTATTTGGTGGACAATTATCGAGATGTGATTTTGTCTCAAGCGCATTATTATGAAAACGGAACTTTTCCGGAGGGGTATGGGGTGAAAACACCCCAGTAACAAACATATAAACATCGCCACCCAGTCAAATTTTTTCTGTGGATTGTTTTTGGAGGGGGGGGTATGCAAAGCAATAGGTTATGAAAGTAGTAGGTATAAATTCAGGAACAGACAAGCTTAGTGAACTGCCAAATCCCAAGTCCTTTTTGGACTCTGTTTCAAAGAGATACTATAAAGAATTGGGAAAGATTTTGATCAAAGAAAAATTGCTCAAAGAAACCCATTTGGTTACTCTGAATATGCTAGCAACCAACTGTGCCCAATGGGAATTTGCAGTAAAGGCCATCCAAAAAAAGAACAAGGAAAAATCCGGTTCTGGATATATCCAGGAATACACATCTGGAGCGACCAATATTTCCACCGAACTCGTTTTGAAAAGGGATGCAGAAAAAGCTATGCGCGACAATATATCCGCCTTTGGCATGGATCCCCAAAGTGAGCGGAAATTAAAAAAGGTATTTGTTGACCCAGGGCAAAAATCTTTGTTTCAAGAATTCCTAGACAAAAAGAAAAGTTGAAGATTACCAAAGAAATACAGACATCAATTCCATTCAACTATGCCTTGCAAGTGGCCAATGGAAAATTGGTTACTGGAAGAAAAATGGTCTTAGCCGCAGAAAGGTTCTTGAACTTAATGGAGGGAAACAATGACTATTTCTTTGACCATGCAAACGGTATGCACGCCATAGACTTCTACCCTACTTTTCTAAAACACACTAGCGGCCCTTTGGCTGGTAAGCCTTTCCATCTGATGCCCCATCAACAGTTTGGACTTTACCAATTGTTTGGACTAAAAAAAATCAACGAGCACGGGGAATTGGTAAGGCTGATAAGGACGGTGTATGATAAAGTGGCCAGAAAAAATGGAAAATCTGCAACCGGTGCCGGCCTTGGACTTTACTGCCAAAGCTTTGATGGTGAATCAGGTCCGGAAATTTATGTTGGGGCCACTACAAGGGACCAGGCAAAAATAATTTGGGAACAGGCCGAGCATTACATCCGTACTTCATCAGGCCTGCAACAAATTGGATTTACAACAACCCAGTCAGAAATACGCTTTCCCAGGACTTTGGGAAAGTTCAAAGCTGTAAGCAAGGAAGCGCGCAACTTGGACGGACTCAAACCTAGTATCGGAATAATAGATGAGTACCATGCCCATGCAACTGATGATGTCCGTGAGGTTTTGGAATCTGGTATGGGGAACAGAAAGCAGCCAATCCTATACATTCTTACGACTGCAGGGTTCAATCTATCAAGTGTATGTAAGGCTTATGAGGAAGTATGCATTGAAATCTTGACAGGAAAAAAGCAAGATGATAGTACATTAATACTTATTCACGACTTAGATGAAGGTGATGATTGGGAAGACCGAGAAAATTGGATAAAAGCAAATCCCAATCTAGGTAAATCAGTATTCATGGATTTTCTTATCGGTGAATACACCAAAGCTAAGAACCAACCCAGTAAGGCCCCGAACTTTAAGACAAAACACCTAAATATGTGGGTGGATGCCCCGACCGTTTGGATTCCAAAAGAAATTTGGAGCAGGAACAAGGTCACTGAAATACAGCTATCAAAATTCAAAGAATACGGGTGCTATGGAGCTGTGGACCTTTCAACAACAACAGACATTACTGCAGTTGTTTTTTTGAGCGAACCGGATGAGAATGAGGTGAGGTACTTACTTCCCTTTTTTTTCTGCCCAAACGACACTATTGAACACCGAAGCAAGGAGGACCGTGTACCATATCGGGCATGGAGAGATGAAGGTTTTCTGATAGCCACCAAGGGCAATACCGTGGACTACAAGGAAGTTGAAAGATTGATAGTTCAGAAAAACGAAAACTTGAATGTCATTAGGAACGGTTTTGACAAATGGAACGCGAGCCAGATGGTCAACAACCTAACTGAGGAGGGGCTTGAATGCAGCTACTTTAGCCAGGCCATTACCAACATAAGCTATCCAACAAAACAATTTGAAAAGCTGGTCTACGAGGGAAAGATAAAACATGATGGTAACCCAATAATGACATGGATGCTTGCTGGATGTGTAATCTATAGGGATGCCAATGAAAACATAAAGGTCCATAAGGGCCAAAGCCATGCAGGGGTAAAACGTATAGATGGAATTGTTGCGGCCATCATGGCCCTTGGTGAGAGCCTTACCGATGAGGAACAGCCAGAGAGCAAGTACAATGATTTCGATTTTGAGCAATATCTAAAACTGCAGGAGAATGGGGAAAACTGATGTGGAATTTTGGAGGTCCGAATTTGAACAGGCGAACGAGCAGGTAAAACTGATGAGAAGGCTTGCAACACGTCTTGGTTTTTTCCAATATTATTTTGAAAACCTGAAAGAGCACCGGACCCAAGTGGAATGCTTTATATATGTCAATGAAAAATACTTTGACCTGTTCGGTGAATACCGGTACAGTGACTATGATAGTTTTAGAAAACTCTACAACAAAAACACGCACCTACTTTCAAAATGAGACATACATTAATTATCATTTCCCTTTTTCTTGGGACCTTTTTTACCTGTTTTTTGACCAGCTGGCTATTTTCTTGGGAATGGCTTACCAACCATTGGGCACGTCAGGCCCTATTATTGTTGCTCATTCTGGTGGAATTGGGTATGGGATTGTTGCTCACTATCAACTATGCGAAGAAAAATTTAACACTTCCACATAACAACTAGCGGAACAAAGTTCCATAATCCTCCCATTTTAACCCGATACATTCGTATGCAAGTCCAAAACCGGGTCTTTATATGAATTTGTTCAACAGTACATTAGCTACATTGATGTCCCCGCAAAAGCGTTTTATTGCAAACAATGGCCTGGGGAATTTCTTTGGTTTTGGTTCAGCTGTCACACAGTCCAAAAAGACCATTACCGCCCATGGCAGCCTTAAGATTTCAGCATTCTTCTGTGGTATTAAGAACATTAGCGAGAGCATCGCCATACTCCCAAAGATCATCTACACAAAAGAGGGCGACAACAGGAAGGCTTTAATGGACCATCCCATAACGAAGATTATCTATCGCTCTGCAAATGCATGTATGACGGCGTTTTCCTTTTGGAAGGCCTTTGCCGCCTGTGTCCTGGTAAAGGGCAATGGGTATGCCAGGATAATTAGGAACGGTGCCGGCAGAATCTTGGAACTTAGGTTACTTTCCCCGGAAGATGTTACTGTCTATGAGCATGATAATATGTTGTTCTATAAGGTTCCCGGTGAAAAAAAATACCTGTTTGCGGACGAGGTTTTCCATGTACCCGGTTTCGGTTTCAATGGAAAAGTTGGGGTCAGTGTTATTCAATACGCCGCTGAGAATATGGCCATGAGCCTGAGCGCGGATGCATTTGCGGTGGAGGCCTATGATGACCGGGCCATAACCTACGGTGTAATCGAGACAGATACTTCTGGCTTGAAGCCAGAGGCAAAAAAGACCTTGAAAAAGATTTTTGAGTACAACCTCAATACCGGCCGAAAGAACCGGGTAAGTGTTCTCGACGAGGGAATGAAATACAAGCCCATTTCCCTTACACCACAGGAGGCCATGTTCATAGAGACCAAGGCATCGGGTGTAGGTGACATCGCTAGATGGCTCAACATCCCACTTCACAAATTGCACGTTTCCGGAGAGGGAGGGTACAATTTTATGGTCCAAATGGACCTTGAATATTACAAGGCCACCATCCAGCCCTTGACAGACTCCTTTATCCAGGAAATAGAGAGAAAACTGCTTACCGAAAAGGAACTGGAAAGGGGATACTACGCAAAGTTTGACTACAAAAAAATATTGGAAGTGGACCCAGAGTCCAGATCCAACTACTATAGGAACATGGTACTTATTGGAGCCATGTCACCAAACGAAGTAAGAAAAGAGGAGGACATGAACCCTTATGGTGAAGGTGATGAGTATATGCAGATGGCCAACCTTTTGAACCAAAAACAAATTGAAAAACAACTAAACGATGAAGGTAAATAAGGAAGTTAACCGGGCAATTGGCATTGAAGTATTGAGCGTGGATGAGGAAAAACGTTCCATTGATTTCGTCCTTTCAAGCGAGGCCGTTGATAGTTACAAAACGGTCTTTAAATCTGACAAGTGGAGAATGGCTCGCTACAACGCCAATCCAGTTGTAACCTTTAACCATGATGACTACAGTTCGGACCCAGATTCTGTGATCGGTACCGCTGAAATCCGTTTTGAAGGTGGAAAGATGATAGCCCGTGCCTTCTTTGAGGACAATGAACCCGATGGTGACCGTAACGAGAAAGCCGATAAAATATATCGCAAGGCAAAGAAGGGGACCCTAAGGGGGGCGTCCATACGTGCCGCAATCTATGAGGCGCGCTATGGGGACAAAAATAAAGGAGAAGATGAAGAAGTTCTCTATTTCGAGGATCAAGAGCTCATTGCATGGTCCATAGTGACAATCCCCAGCAACCCAGAAGCACTAAGCCGGAGCAACCAGGCCATGGAGGCCATCCGTTCGGCTATCCAAGATAATGACGGTACCCAAACCGATGAAGAAAAAGGAACCTTGAGCGGGTATGAAGCTCAATATATGTATAACAAAAACTTAATTGAAAAATGAGAAAGTCTACACAGATCAGACAGGACCTTCATGCCAAACTTGAAGCTCAAGGGGCAATTTCAGAAGGCGCAAAACTTGAAAATGGAGAAACCCGTGCGTTGACCACAGAGGAGGACAAACAATTCTGGGAACTCAATGATGAAATCAAAGCATTGAAATCTGAACTAAGAACCGCTGAGGCGAACGAGGAAAATATTGAGTTGGCTGCACGTATGAGGTCAAACCCTGTCCCAGATAAACAAGATGATGGCACAAAAAAAGAAAAGGAACGGGTTTTTGGCAGGGCAAGTATCCTTAAGGCCATTCGTGGGGTCAATCCAGTAATGGATGAAGAACTCGACGGGGCAGAAAAGGAAATGCACGAAATCGGTCTTGAGGAAAACCGCAGCGCTGACATTAAGGTCTCAGGAAAATCCAAAAGTCTCAAAGCGAATACTTTGAGTGTTCCGTTACGTTATTTGGTTGCTGAAAGGGCCACCCAGCAAACAGTTACCCAAGATTCCGGAGCCTATGGTGGTGCGCTTGTTCAAAACCAAGCTCCTAGGATGGTGGACCCGTTAAGACCGGTATTGGCCTTTGAAAGATTGGGTGCAACCTTTTGGGATGGCCTTGTAGGTGGTAATATCCCTCTTTTAGTGGACAATGATTTTGCTATGACGTTTGTGGCTGAAGGTGCTAACATCACGCCTCAAAAAAAGGAATACGCTGGGCCAACGTTGGCTCCAAAACGTGCAGGTGGTGCGGTTGATATTTCCAATCAGTTAATTATCCAATCCTCTGTGCGCGTAGAGAACAGAGTGGCCAATGGTCTTAGAAACGGTTTTGTGCAATTGTTGCACGCAGCTTGTATAAATGGTGCTGGTGGTGTAGCTCCAACAGGATTATTGAGCCTTGCAAATGTGAATGCCTCAAGTGTAGTTGCGGCAAAAGCACCAACTTGGGCCGATATTGTAGAGCTCCAGAAACTAATTGAACAGGCAAATGCAACGGACCAAAGCATCGGTTACTTGTTGAACCCAACCTTGAAGGCCAAACTAAAGACAGTCGCGAAAGATGCCGGTTCTGGTCGTTTCCTTGCAGAGGGAAATATGATTGATGGCTATCAAATGATAAGTACAAGCCAGGTACCAACCTTGGATGATGGCGGTACTCCGGTAGAGCCTTTGATTTTTGGTGATTTCTCGCAGATGGTTATCGGGCAGTGGGGATCAATAAATGTTACTGTAAACCCTTACAGTGCAGATCTTGCTGATAGCGTAAGATTGGTTCTTAACACCCATGCGGACATGCAAATTGCGAACCCAGCTGCATTTGCCAAGAATGCGTTCCTTAACGCTGCATAGGTCAGATATTTCTTTGTAATCATGTATAAATAGTTGTTTCAAGGGCCGTCGAATCGGCGGCCCTTCTTAATTCTTAATTCAAAAAATCATGTCAAAAACTAAAGATGAACTTCAAAAGGAAGCCAAAGATTTAGGACTGGAAATCCAAAAGGATGGAAAGGACCTTACCGTGGAAGAGCTCAAGAGTGTGATTAGGGAAGCAAATTTGGAAAACCAAGAAAAGACAATTAAGGTCAAGTTTACCAAGGGACCCACGGGAAAATTTTTATTGCCCTATAGCGTTGGGCAAGAAAAGGAACTTCCAGAGACACAGGCCAAAGAGCTTATTGCAAACGGCTACGCCGAAAAAGTATAAAGAATATGGAATACAATGTTGTGTACGGAAATCTGGTCGGTTCCGTGACGGTGGTGACATTGGCCACTGCCAAAATGAACAGCAATATTCCATCCGACCAAAACGACCAGGACGATCTTTTAAATATTTTGTTGGATGCTTCCATTGAAGACGCTGAAAACTATTTGGGTACGCCCCTTAAAAAAAGGCAGTTGAATGTTGAACTGGCAAACTGGCCAGAAACGTTCCAGTTTCCAGTTTATCCAGTGACCGCAATAACAAGTGTTACCTATCGGGATGGCAGTGGAACTGAACAGACTTTGGCAACATCGGAATATGAGCTCTTTTCAATGGAGGGCAGGCACTATATCCGTTTTAATGATGTGGGCCTTGCACTGGATGCGGATACACATTTTGCCATAAAGATAAGTGTCGAGGCTGGGTATGAAACAAATGAGATTCCCAATGCGGTAAAATCCGCGGTTCTCATGCGGTTCTCGCACAAGGAATTGTTCCGGGAAGATGTTCCTACCAGTTATAACCGAATGTTCCAAGCGGCCTTAAGGCCATATAAATTGTACGAATGAAGTTGCCGACTGCAGGGGAAATGAACGCCAAAGTGGAGTTCTTTGAAAATACGGAATCCATTAATTCCTCCGGAGAACTTACAGATACGGAAACGACACTTGGTACCAGGTTCGTAAAACGTACGGATTCAAATGGAGCGGAGGAAATGGATGGCAGGATAGTGGCCACCGGGGTAAGGACCTTTACCATGCGGTTCGATGCCACGATTGCATTAAAGGCATCCACCCTTTTCGTAAGGGACTTTGATGGGGATTGGTATGTATTCGGACCCATCAAACTATTGGACAGCCGGAAAAGGTACATGGAACTAAACTGCAGAAAGCGTGGCGACAGTTGACCTGACAAGGGTAACGGGCTTTACTGAGCTCAATGAAAAGTTGAAAAAATTGGACGACAGTGCCAAACGGCGCGAGGTCCTGGGCCTTTTGAGAAAACAGGCCCGACCGGCAATAGTTGAATACAGGAACCAATTGCCGGATGCGGGCGGGACCACACGCCGCAGCGTTGGTGCCAAAACGGTACCAAGGCGAAGGAGCCGGGGAAACCCAGCGATTGTGGTCGCACCTGGAAAGCGTGGGAGGAACGATGCCTATTACCGCTTTATGATCATTAAAAAAGGTGACCGCCCAGGGAGCACAAGACGGGGAAGCCGTCAAGGTCTCACGACCGTGGTCCCAGGTGCAAGGGACCGGACCCTTGTAAATGTCCGGGGAACGATTGCCAAATCATCGGAAATAGCGATGGCCAGGTACATTCAAGGAAAGATTGACAAACTGAGCTTGGTACAATGAAGATAGCAGCTGATACCGTAAGTACAATTTTAAGTGGGCACACTCCCCTTCAGGATGAAATCGAAGGTAGGGCATATTGGGAAGTGGGCAAACGCGGGGGAAAAGGGCCCAGTGTCATTTTTAGGGTCCAGGAGAACATCCCTACTTCGAAAACGAATAGGGATTTTATAATAAAGCTATACTGCTTTGCAAAGAGCATTACCAAGGCGGCTGAAATCTCGGAACTGGTCAAGGATGCATTTGAGCTGAACACTTTGGTCAACAGTTACTATCAAGGCGGTACATCCGGATTCAATGAAGAGGATGACAAAGAGGCCTTTGTGGAAGTGAACATAAACTTTAAACTAAGATAAAATGGCAAATGAAAAAAATATCAGTGGCAATCTCAGGTTGAGATTGGACAACAAAGTGATTTTCGACGCGAGCAGCTGCACGCTTTCGTTGAGCCGTGAAACCACGCAGCGCGCCGGTACAAAGGACAGCGCTGCTGGAGCCAGCACAAAAGGGACGAAATCCTGGACCGCCTCCTATAACGGTCTTGGGGTATATGCCGGTGATGGAAACGATGGGCACCAATTCCAGGATTTGGTGGATTATTGGAACGATGACACCGAGACTTTGATCCATGTGGAGTTCGTTCCTTCTGAAGCGGACTACCAATTTTATTATCAGGGTGATGGAATCCTTACGCAGTTGGACATGGTCGCCAACTTTTCGGAGGACACTACAATTTCCATGACCATAACCGGTACAGGAGACCTAAGCAAGGTTGACAAGGCCACAACTGCACCAGGGGCGTAATGGATAAGGCTTTGAACATTGAATTGAACGGGACCCCATATCCTTTGGAATTTGGGTACGGTTCCGTAAAACTGCTTGGTAAGTATCTCAATGATGATACCTACGATGGTACCGTTGCAATAATCCAGCAACTTTTATCCGGTCTTTCCGATAAGGAACAAAAAGGAAAAAAACTCTCTTTTAAAATGTTGGACTGCCTCGGTTATCTGGTGATCAGTGGGATTGAGAATGCTGACCCAGATTTGGACCATGGTGTAAAACCAAAACATATTGTAGATCTTTTGTTCTCCGAGCCGGAAATGCTGATTCCCGTAGTGGAGGCCTTTGTTGATCAAATGCCAAAACCAAAAGAGTCAAAAAAAAAGATACCGGAAAAAAGGCAGGCCACAAATCGGAGGACGACAAGGGCAAAGGCCTGACCTGGGATGAGCTTGAGGAAATAGCGCTTGGTGAAATGGGAATGACGGTGATTGAGCTCAAAAAGATAACCTTGCGTTCCCTCTACAATAAGTTAAAAGGTTTCCGGAAGTCGCAAAAGGATGCATGGGAAATGATGAGGATACAGGTTTATTATTCCGTCATGCCATACGTGTCAGAGGAGGACAAGGACAGTATTACACCGCTTAGTTTGGTGCCGCTTCCATGGGATGAGGAGGTGATTGAGCAAATCAAGGAAACAACCCAGGAAAAAGCGGAAAGATTAAGAAAGGAAAGAAATGAAGGCTGGGCGAAAATAGATGCCTGGTAAACCACGGGATGGAGCAGTTTGGTAGCTCGCTGGCTTCCTTTGCCAGAGGTCGTAGGTTCGAGTCCTACTCCCGTTACAAAACAAAAAAAAGAAGCTGAAGGGCCACATTTGCAGACATATCCATCCGGTTCGATGCCGACCTCAGGCAATTCAGCAGCAAACTGCAGAATGCCCAAAGGGACCTTAACTCCCTGGGAAGAAAGTACCAACGTATCGGTGCCGGTCTTACTGTCGGGATAACCGCTCCCCTACTCGCCCTTGGTGCTGCAGCTGTCAAGAACTTTGATGAACAGGCCAAGGCCATCGCCCAGGTCGAACAGGGAATCCGTTCCACCGGCAACGCTGTGGGCTTCACAACGGAGGAACTTAAAAAACAGGCTGCAGAGCTCCAGAACAACAGTCTTTTTGGTGACGAGAACATCCTAAGGAACGTCACCGCCCAGTTATTAACGTTTACTGGCATAAGCAACGAACAGTTTGAGCGTACCCAACAGGCGGCACTTGATTTGGCCACCCGACTCGATGGTGATTTGAAAAGTGCGGCCATACAATTAGGAAAGGCACTCAATGACCCAGTTGCGAACCTATCCGCCCTAAGCCGTTCCGGAATACAATTTTCTAAGGACCAAAAGGACCTAATCAATTCCCTTGTTGCCACCGGTAAGGCAGCTGAAGCGCAAAACATCATCCTTGACGAGCTCGAAAGACAGTACGGGGGCAGTGCCGCGGCTGCAGCACGTGCAGGTCTGGGACCATTTACCCAGTTGCGCAACGTTTTGGGTGATATTACCGAGGAATTCGGGGAGATAATTTTGGAGGGCCTGAACCCGGTCCTGGATCTGGCAAGGCAATTGGTGCAACGGTTCCAGGACCTATCACCGGCAACCAAACGTTTCTTGGTCATATTCGGGGGTATAGCCGCCGCAATAGGTCCATTGTTGGCACTGGCCGGGACCATACTTCCCGCCATAGGTACCGGGCTTACACTTTTGACCGGGCCCATAGGTCTTATAGTAGCTGGCCTTACCGCAATCGGTGTGATTATTGTAAAGAACTGGGAGCCCATCCGGGGAATCCTGGTCGATATCGCAAACTATTTCATTGACCTATATAATGAAAGTGAGATTTTCCGTATCGGTGTGGAGGGCATACGTAGTGGGTTCGAAAACATCTATGACACAGGGACATTCGTTTTTGGTGTGCTGGGCGATATCATTACCACACTTGCCGACAACATAAAGACAGCGTTTATTGACCTTGGTGACATCGTAAAGGCAGTACTAACCGGCAACATTGAGGAGATACCGGTACTGTTGGCACGGAACTTTGCTGCCTCCAACAAAAATTTCAAGAAATTCATCGAAAACGCCCGTAAGGATTTTGATGTCCTAAGGGGTGAAATCACCGAGAATATATCTGCAGGTGTAGAACGTGCCCTCAGTGGAAGAGAATACAAACTGCTATCCCAAAATATCAATACCGACGAGGTAACGGAAAAGGTATCGGGAGCGGTGACTCAGGGAATCCAACAGGGCCTACAACGAGGAACGGGACCTGGAACCCCGGAACTGGAAAAAGTCCAAGTGGAGGTTCGTGGCATCAGTGCCAGGCTCATCGGACTGGATGCGCCGATATTGGATGCGGTCGATACTGAAGGTGCGAATGAAAAATTAGTGGATTTCCAGAGTAGACTTTTAAACTTCCAGGAAAACACTAAAGAAATATTGACCGCCAGTGCGGAAAACTTTTTGGTTGGATTCGGGTCCATCATTGGGGCCATTGCATCTGGAAGTGCCGGTCTTGGGGATATCGGGGCCCTTCTACTTAATACCATGGCCAACATTGCTGAACAATTGGGGCGTTCCGCAATCCAGATAGGTCTTACCATGGAGGCCTTGAAACTCAGTTTCAACAATCCATTTACGGCAATCGCTGCAGGTGTGGGGCTTGTCGCTTTGGCCCAGCTGTTGAAGGGGGTGGCAGGACAGTTTGCCGGTAATTTCAATACCGGTGGAATTGTGGGCGGAAACTCTTTTTCAGGTGACAGGTTATTGGCGGGTGTCAACAGTGGGGAGCTTATCTTGAATGTAGCCCAACAAAAGAACCTGGCTGCAGCACTGACCAATGAACCTATCGTCATCATCCAGGGAGCTGAGATAACCGGTGACCAGCTTCGGATAGTGAGCGAAAGGGCCAACAAAAAACAAGGGAGGAGGACGTAATGGGGCAGTATACTATTGACATAATAGATAATAATTCCGATGACCATGTGGTAGCCAATGAATATGCGGAGTTCAATTCCATTTCCCTAAAATGGAACGGGAACGATTCCAAGGACGAACAGGTCATCATGGGTAGCAGTCTTTTCTTTACGCTTGAGGCCCATATTTCAAAATACAAGGATGCCATGTTCTCCCACCTCTTCACTGCAGGTGAGACACAATACCAGGTCCGGTTCTACGAGACGGAGAGCGATACCACAATCTGGACAGGCTTTCTTTTGCCTGAAAGCTATGACGAGCCCTATACCAACAATACCTTCTATGTCCAACTGGAGGCGACCGATGGCCTTGGCAGGTTGAAGGGCAAATATCTTCCGGATGATTTCTATACCGAAAAGGAAACCTCCGTTACCGAGATATATTCCCTGGTCTTTGCGCTTACAGGTCTGCAGCTTCCCTATTACATTGCTCCGGCCATCAAGAACCGTAACCGGGACCGGTACGACGCCATCTATGTCCAAGGGACCGATTTTCTGGACAGTGGTGACCGTATGACCGCCTATGAGATTTTGGAGCGCCTTGCCGGTGACATGCTCTGTTTGGTATACCAATCGGACAATGCCTGGTATGTGGAAGGCATCAACCACAGGCATAGAACCGTTGTCAATTTTAACAGATACGCTGTAGATGGCGCATTTACCGGTGTGGCCACAAAGTCCAAACTGATAAAGAAACTGAACCCCTTGGGTCAGCCACGAGTGGGGATAGTCCCACCGTACAAAAATGTTACGGTCTCACATGATCGTATGGACCAGGGCTTTCCTGATACTATAGCAATTGAGGAGAATGATGGATGGGCCATTGGCCAGGGTGCCAACGGTGAGATATTGCCCACACATTGGTTCGGTCACAGCGATTATTATCCCAAGGCGGTGGCCCCCGATTATGAAGTATGCCTACCTGTATTGGCCGGGGTCAACTTCAACACCCCGCAGTACATTTCCCTGCTCAGAAAGATATATGTTAAACGGTCCCAGCGGCTCATTTTTACCGCCGTTTTCAAGTCGCCCGTTTCCGCAAGGCTCAGTGATGCCAGTATAATAACCAATGGGGTAAAGCTCACCTTTCTGTTGAACGGTGGAGTGCTCTATGAGACGATA
The DNA here is from genome assembly GCF_965601775.1 of Flagellimonas sp. GTDB lineage: Bacteria > Bacteroidota > Bacteroidia > Flavobacteriales > Flavobacteriaceae > Flagellimonas. The sequence continues at coordinate 429,907 of NZ_OZ271837.1, read as the reverse complement.
AGGAATTTCGAATCCGATACCCTGGAATTCAAGTTCGACCTGTTCATTTCCGAACAGGGCCTATTGGACCTGAGGGTTACCAGGCCATTTTTTGACGGTACCCTTGAGGATGGGACATTTCCCCAGTACATACACATCGAGGAAATGAAGCTGGAGAACGTTGGCTTTCAGGAAAAGGAAGAGTTTGTGGATACCATTGCAGATGATTACAGCATAGAGCGCGAGCTTGACCTTGGGTTTGCGGATGATGCAAGTGGCTTCAGTAAGGCCTTTAGGTTGCAAAAGCTCAATGAAAGGGGAACCGAGTCCAATTCCATTACCGTAACGATCCTATACAGCCGGACCTTTCTGGGTAAAAATTATCTGGTCTTCTCCCTTTTTGATGCGAACCTGGTGGCCGATAACATCGATGCTGTTTACAATAGCGGTGAAAAGGTTGATGGATTGGTGGTGCACTACAATCTATTTGAAAGTGAGGAAATGGCAGTTGAGGCGCCTGCCTCGATCACCTCCGGAACGTTGGAGGTCCGAAGGTTCCGTTATGCCGATATAACTGAGGACCGTACCTACTGGGAAGAATGGTCCGACACGATTTACCAGGTGGAAACGGACCGTTACGGTGAAGCTGCCTCCAAAATAATACGAAGGATGTTCCTTGCGCCCTATGAGCTTTTCGAAGGGGTGTCAGAGTCAGCCTTTAAGATAAACGATATCATCAGCTTTATCTATGAAACGCCCAAGCTTTGGTTTTTGACCTCAGTGGAGTGGAACGTGGACACGGGCAGGAGCTCGGTGGTCATGGCCCGTGCGGTCTACGAGAACCAGGACAGTCAACTGGGTGCCGGTAATAGTGAACCGCTTGTAAACGCAGGTGAGGACCAAAGTGTGGACTTCATTGGTATAGATGGTGTTCAATTGGAGGCTATTGCCTTTGATCCTGACGGTTTCATAGCATCGGTAAGCTGGGAGGTCGTAGCTGGTTCCGGGGTTTTCCTGGTAGGTGCCGATACGCTTAAACCAAAAGTATTTCCCCAGGTCGATGGCCTTACAAACCTATCACAGCTCCCGGTCACCCTTAGAGTGACAGTAATGGACGATGATGGGGCGACCGCATCCGACGAGGTGACCATATTGGAGGAGCAGTCCTATTCCATTTCACTCACCGATACGCTCAATACCAGGGACAATCCCATCAATGGGGAGGCCTTTGGTTTCACCAGTTCAGACCTTGGAGTTACCCCTGCCCTTGCGGATGATGTGGCCATAACCATAAAGGGGGACTTCAATGTGGAGATCCTGCAGATACCACCGGGAGCGGCCTACACCATTACCTGTGTTTTTGTGGTGTTCAAAAATGGGATACAGATAATACAGAATACGGTCTCTGAGAACCGGTCAATAAAAAAGATCGAGGGTGATTTTGAGTTCGGCTTTTTCAAGGGTGACGATGTGAGATTTGAGATAACCGCCTTTGCCCAATTGAACGGACTTGTGAACAACCAACTTGATTTCAAATCACAATACGAGATAACAAACATAGAGGTCCAGAACGGGGCCGGAACGTTCAACGGCTACCCTGTTGGCAGGGAGGCACATTATGATTATCCGACATGGCAAGCATAAGGCACAGATTGGGGCTCGGCAATATTCTCCGGGCAAAAGGGAAGAACAATATCAACCAGGCGGATTTGATTGACAGCGCAATGGTAATGCGCGCGGATATGACGACCATCACAGCGGACAGCACAAGGTACCGTGCCGACGGTGCACTGGAAACTTTCACGGCTGACAGCACGGTCTTTACAGCTGATAGTACAATAATTTAAAAAAGCTCAGATATGGGATATCAAGAAATCAATAGAAGCACACCGAATGATGGAAATGGGGACGATGCCCGTACCTGGGCAGGGAAGACCAATGAGAACATGAAGGAATTGCACAGCAGGGCCTTTGTGTTGAACGATGTTCTGGTATCAAGGAGATCACATGATCCAAACAATCTGCATTTCGACAAGTTTCTGGTCGATGACAGACTGGAGGGCTGGGAAAACATCGGGTCAAAGACCCGATGGGTGGAGGGAATAGTCCTTTCGACCACTGAGCCGGTGGATTCCTCAGATCCGTTTGTATGGCCAACTGACATAGACAATGAGGCAAAATTTATGATAATCGATGATATAAACAGATAATGGAAACAATCATTTCAATAGGATTGGCGATCAGCCTTGGGCTCAACTTCTGGCTCATATTAAGGAGCAGGAACATGGTCCGCAGCGAACGTAACGGGACCCAGGTGGTGCTGAAGGACAGAAAAGGAATAATTAAAACCGGAATAATCAGAGATGAAAGCAACGATTAGATTTTTATTGGCCCTGGTGTTGGTATCGGTGGCCGGCTATGGACAGAGTGGAGAAAAGTTCAATGTGATACAATTGAGGGAACGGGCCGCAGCGCCCACAAGTTCCACTTGGGGAAACGGTTCCGTTTATTTTGGGACCGACCAAAACCTGTATATCAAACAAAGCGGAAGTTTTGTGAACTATGCCGATCAGATTACTTCATCAATCTTTACCGGCTCAAAAAATACCACATCCTTTTTATTGAACACCACTCCACAGACCTTTTTGGAGGTGGGTACATCCGGGCCTGTTGGTTCCACACCCTATGCTCGCATGGGGGGTGGCCAAGGAAGTGATGGGGTGATCATTTACCTGACAGACAACTATGCAGGGCTTTCAGGTCTGTCCAATGCGGAAATAGATGCAGCCGGCGATACCTCGATGATAACAAAGGGATGGTTCCAGGCAAATGCGGGCAATGGATCTGGGGATATGCTGCAATCCATTTATGATACGGATGCCGATGGCAAGATCGATTCCCTTGATGATGGTTTTTTTGTTTTTTCCGGGGGTAATGTAAATTTTGGAGACTTTGGTCTCTTCGCAATTCAGAGCTCATCCTCCAACTTTTTGGGGGTCGGTGAAAGCGGTCCCGTAGGCTCCACTCCCTATGTGCGCATAATGGCGGGAAATTCCGCTGATGCCGTCACGGCCTATTTCACGGATAACCGCGCCTCCATAGCGGGTTATTCGAACTCAGAAATAGATGCGGTCGGTGATACGTCCCTATTGACCAAGCTCTATGGAGACACCTTCTATAGACAGTTCGTCACCGCAGGGACCAACGTTACGGTGACCGGAGATGGTTCAAGCGGTAACCCCTATGTTATAAACGCGACCGGAACCGGTTCGGGCGACATGCTCAAATCCACTTATGATGCTGATGATGATGGATTGATTGATGGTATAGAGGATGATATAGTGACTTCGGCCAAAATTCTTAACAATACAATAATAAGTGCGGATATTCTTGATGGCACCATAGGTGCTGATGATTTGGCAATCAATTCTGTAAATGGGCCTAAGATAGATGATTTTGCAGTGAGCACAGGAAAAATTGTAAATGGTGCGGTGGACAATTCAAAACTATCCACAATGCCCGCCTCTACGATAAAGGGAAATGCTTCAGCTTCTCCTGCTTCACCGCAAGATTTGTCAATATCGGAGGTAAAAACATTATTGGCTTTTGAAGAATCCGACATAGCCAACCTTGTTGGGGATGAGGCTTTAAGGATGAACAATGTAGGTTCAAATGGACAGGTTATAGGTCTAGCTTCGGATGTAACGGGCATATTGACATATCTATCAGAATCGCAGCTTAAGACCAATTACAATATTACGGATGACCAAACTGCCTCAGAAGTTCCGTTCACACCAAATGGCTCAATATCATCTACAGATGTACAGTCCGCAATTCAAGAGGTTAGGGATGAAGCTGGTAGTGGAATTGCATCCCTTCAATCCCAAACAGGCGAAACTAATTTTGATATAAGGGTTGGGGACACTGCATATCTTAATGGATTATCAACACCGCCTGTTGGAACATTGGCTTTGGAATTTCCAACCGATTCAGCCCAACCGGAAGTTATCCAAATTGCATGTTCAGACCTAACAACAGATGTGACCACAGGTACAACTAAGGCTTACTTTAGAATGCCCTATGCAATGACCCTAATAGATGTAAGGGTTTCATTGTTGACTGCTGGGACTGCAACCGGATTGACCGTGGATATCAATGAAGGTGGGACTACCGTTTTAAGCACAAAACTCACAACCGATGCAACTGAAAAAACATCTGAATCAGCAACAACTGCAGCGGTAATATCGGATTCAGCTTTAGCCGACGATGCTGAAATAACAATTGATTTTGATGCTGTTCCAACAGGAGGTCAAGGCGTAATTGTATCATTAATTGGAACCCGTTCATAATGAAAAAATATCTTTACATAGTTTTTTTGATAAGTGGGTTTTGTTGTTCGCAAACTGTCATAAACAGTTATGCTTACCAACAAGCATCAACACCTTCTCCATTTGACGGGGTCTATGAATTTCTTTTCCAGGGAAACCTAAATGAGACGACGGGCAACCATCCGGCCACAAACATAAACGGAACAATTACCTATACGACCGGACCTAATGCCATCTACCCACAAGCTGGGGTTTTCAATGGTTCTTTTTTCTTTGATCTGGCAGCTAGCTCCGATTTTTCGGTAACAAACTTTACCATTGCTCTTTGGATGCGGAAAACGGGCAGCTGGACCGCATCATGGCAGGAAATGGTGGAACATGGAAGGGGTGTAAACGGTAACAGCAATTGGTACTATGTCGCCATTTCCGGGACCAGTGCCAATAGTCTTACAAACAGGTGGTCGAACAATGGTGACGATGTGGGAAGGCATACAACGAACACCACCAATTTTGGGGCACTGGACACTTGGTATCATGTAGTGTTTACCGTAAACGGAACAACAGCAACAACTTATGTAAATGGAATAGTAAACACGGAATCAACGGGAATTACCCTTGGGACACCCGCTCTTGCCGGTATGCGGATAGGTGCTTTCCAAGAAGGTGGCGAGGAATATGTCGGCTATATGGCAGCACTTAAGTTTTATCCCTCAGGTAAGACACTTGCCCAGGCACAGGCAATTTATGATTGTGACAATAACGGTACAAATTGTGGAAACAGATGAGAATACTAATCTTTTTTATATCAATATTCTTCAGTGTTATAGTCAATGGGCAAACCATCGTAAGAATGCCTGGAACATCCTCTTTAGGTGGGGGTGTCAGTAGGATTAGCAATAGCCAAAGACCTATAGTTAACCTCCCAAGCGCGGCTGGCCCAACCAATTTAATTTTAAATGGAGATTTTACAAATGCAGATGAATGGAATTTGTTAAATGGAAGTTCAATCAGCGGAGGAGTTGGCACTGTTGTTGGCAATGGAAACCTAGGCGCTGATTTTGATAGGTGGTCATTGTCACAAACAAACATAGAGTATGCAACCAAGTGGCAGAACAGTGTTTACAATCTAAGTTTTGATGCAAGGCAAACTGTCGGCAATGGAAATCTTCAAGTTTCACAGCGTTTCACTATAGAGTTTAACCAACCCGTTACAAGTAATTTTCAGAACTACAGTTTCCAATTCAACGGTGGTTCAGAGAGTTCGGCCGGCAATGACATAAACTTTGGTGGGGATGTAGGCGATGAATTTGAGATTGATAACGTAGTCATCACTGAAGTTTTGCTGGGTCCTGTAATAACCTTTGATACAGATTTTGAGACAGACCAATGGGGGGCAAACGGAGTAAACCCTCCTGCGGGATTTTGGGAGGTTGACCATGGAGACCCTAGGACGACAGACGATGTAGGGGCGCCCTCTTCCAGTGGAAGGGGAGGAGTTGGAAGGGCAATTTGGTTAGGTCCGTACAACGGTGACCCAAGCCGTAACGAGGTGGGCACTGATGATGCCGTTTCCATGGCGGAACACTGGATAGGGGGGTCTATTTATGTCAATCAGTTTATGGGTGGTTCCAGAATATGGCTGCAAAACAGGTATTTGGCCTCTGGTGGAAGCAGGACGGTGAATGCGATATCCATTCGTGACAATGGATCAAATTTTTTCATCAGTGTTCCTGACGATATAAACGACGTTGATGTGCTGCCTACGGGCGGCGCAGGTTCAAATACTTCTTCTGTTACAATTCCAGGGGTTTCCACGGGTGAATGGATTGATTTTGTGATACATTATTCCGGCGGCTTTGGGGCGGCCTATACTGGACCGGACACTTCTGCCTTGACTGAAGCAATGGGATTTGACCCTAGAAGGGACGGGGTTTTTCAGGTTTGGATAAATGGGTCTTTGGTCGTGGACCATACAGGAACAACAGCCTATAGGTATGAAAGGGGTGGTGGGGAAATCACAGGCGTTATAACACCAAAAATAGGCCCGTATTGGGATGTTGAGACAGGCCAAGACGCACTTTACGATAATTACAAAATATGCCAAGGGCCAGAGTGCAATTATGCGGCTGTGGACCCTAGCCAATAAAAATTTATTAAGGTAAAAAATTATTGATATGGAAATTTTAAAGGGAATTGGATATTGCGTTATGGTGATAAGCATTTACAAATACATTCACTACAAATGGTTCAGGGACAGCATTTTGCCGTTCAATTGGAAATATTGGTTTAATAAGAACTTGGGTGATTACCTAATGTTAGTCGCAATATCATTTATCACGGTACAATACAGTAATGAGATTATCGATTTGCTGAATATGGGACTGGAGAAGTTTACTATTGATTGGCGGATTCCGCATTTTGAGGACATTACCTTTTATTGGATTCTCATGCCTGTAATCGTCCCGTTGATACTGGGAAAATTTGCAAAAAAGAAAATCAGAAAACCATTGTCGGACCGTGTAAAAAGTTTTAAGAAATGACCCATAAGGCCAAACAGAATATATATCAAGGCGTTGTAATCGCTTTATTGTCCTTCATTGCTGTTGGGCTTTTTGGTTTTGGAATTCAAGTTTATGATGCTGTCAAAAATCTGACTTTTGACAGTCCTGAGCAGAAAGAACGTATGAAGATTAGGCTTGATGTGCCTCCGCCAGTCGGGGCCGCAGAGCGTGAAAAGATAATCATGCATATCGAGGATGAGGATATCCACATGGATTTTGAGGAGAAAGCGACCATTATCCGAATTGAGGAAAACCAAAAAAGGATAGGCCAGGATCTTCAGGAAATCAAAAATCTATTAAGACAATGAGACTTAGCGAAAAGCAACGGATTTTTACAAAGAACATTGCTGAGTTGATATGCTATGCATATTCCTTAGGCATAGAGCTAACATTTGGCGAAGCGTATCGGACACAAAGCCAGGTATTCCTTTATTACTTTGGTTACAAAATAGTCAAGGGCGGTCTCTTGGGTATCAAACTTGTTAAAGCCAGAAAGATGAGCAAAACCCTTAGGAGCCGTCATCAAGACAGATTGGCGGTAGATTTCAATTTTTTTATTGATGGAAAGCTCACCTATGAATTTGATGACGTTAAGCCATTGGGTGATTTCTGGGAAAGCCTTCATCTTGATAACAGGTGGGGCGGCGATTTCAATAAAAATGGTGTTAAAGATGGTTTTGTGGACACTCCACATTTTGAAATGAAAAAATAATTATGAATACAAAAAATCTTATTGAGAATTTAATACTGATAGTGGTTATGTTTGTTGGTCTGGGAGTATACACCCAAATGGTACTTAAACCCATTGTAGTGGAATCAATAAAACAGGAAACCACCAAAATCGAGCAGAACATTGACCAAAAGTTCAAAAAGGTCGGTCAGGTGGATGCCGTCACCACTCCAAGTGCAAAGGCAATTTCCACCACTGAAACGGATGTTGAATGTGTTGATATTTCTCCATTAAGCGAATCCCGAAGGAACAGGATAAAAAAGTGGTTGGACAATCAATAACAGTATTTCCTATTCCCCAACGTGTGCGCATAGTTAAGCCATTTCTTTGGATAGGAAATCCGGTGATTGCAGTTTTCACATAGATTGTAGGTAAGAAGCAAAGTTCCCGAGAACGGCCATTTCCCCACCTGGTACATTATGCTGCACCCTTTCCTTTCATTTAAGAATAATACACAGTCCTGGATCACCTTTTCCCAGACCAAACCTTGGTCGTGGGCGCCTTTCCTCAAATGAGGCAGGACCTTTTTTGGCACATATTCCTCGATGGCCAGTCCCCTTATAATCTGGCGGCCATGTACATCAAATTCTCTTGGGTCTTTTTTGAACATGGATTAAAATTAGCTAATTTGTTTCATCAAACCTCAAAAAATGTGTTACACAACTGCACAAAATAAACCGACCCGACAGCTGGAGCTTGCGATGGAAGCTGTGGCTAAACTTCCGGAGTTCATACAAGAGGAGGACCTGGTCAGGTACCATATTAATGGATTTGCGAAACAGTACTTCGATGATGGCAAAAAGATGTCAGAGCACCCCTTTATGCTCATACAACCACAAGAGGACCCAAGATTCCTAACCCCGGTAATGTGGGGATATGTACCACATTGGGAGGATGGCGATAAAATTGAAAAATACTATACGGACACAATAGGTGTTGGGTCAGGCCTGAACGTAACCAGTGAAAAACTGTTTTCATCCGATTATTACAAGGATAGTTCTGAACTCAGGCGCTGTATTGTCCCAGTGACCGGATTTTATGAGCCCTATAAAGTGTATCCGAACAAGGGTCGCGAGTATTCCATACCGTTCCATTTTGAAAGAAGGGACAAAGAAGTGATGAAACTGGCCGGAATATATGAATTTACAAAAGGCCACAATTCCAATAGTGTCTATGTCACGTTTGGGATAATAACAAAACCGGCCACACCATTGTTCGCCAAGATACACCACACCAAAAAAAGACGCCCGGTCATACTAAATGACGAACAGGCAAAAGGTTGGTTGGACAAAAAATCCCAACAGAACGACCTGCAGCAGATTATAGATACTGATTTGCCAGATGCGGATATCTTCGCACAGCCCATCAACAGGAACCTCTATAAAACCAGTATCGACACAAATCGGCCCGGGATAACTGAGCCTTTTCACTATCCAGAAATAGCAATTGACTACGAGAACAAACCACCATCTGATTTATTCAGTTAGGTATGGATTTAATTGAATTCAAAAATATGTCTGCCATGGACAAATGGGATTACTTTTGGGATAACACCGGTGACCCGGTTGATTCAATATCCACTAAAAACTTTGATTATTTCTTGTTCGATGACAAAAGTTCGAATTTGATGTTTGAGTTAAGGGTAGGAAAAATCAGTGGAATCGGTGTAAAAGTGCCTCAAAAATGCGACCTATTAAAATACTTGAATTCAGAAGGGAAAGACCAAATACCCTGGGAATAGAAGCGTAGACTTAGGCATTATTCATGCATTTTTTTTAATTATTTTGTATAACTATTTGATTTATAAATACTTATTTCAATTTATTATATGCCTGTCACGCAGGGGGTCGCGGGTTCGAGTCCCGTCCAGACCGCAGAGTAAATTAAAACCTTCAAGAAATTGGAGGTTTTTTATTTCGTGGCAATACCCCAAAATCTTTGTCAGCAAAAAATCTCAAAAGCCTCTCTGTCCTTTCTCACTCATTTCCCAAACCGAATAATACTACTTTCTTTAGTTTATCCAAACATAGACTGATAGCATTCTCCTATTTTTGCCATATCCCCTTGATAGAACAAAATAAAATCAAAATGAGAAGAATATCCTTTTTTATAGCTCTGCTACTTGCCAATAGTTATTTTTTATTTGCGCAAGACTTGGTGCAATCCGGTCCTATGGTGGGCTATTCCACCATGAGGGAGGCATTGCTATGGGTTCAAACTACGACATCGGCCCAAGTACATTTTGAATATTTTGACCAAGAAAACCCTAGTGAGCGTTTTAAAACCGAGAGTTATACAACCCAGTCCAAGTATGGTTTTGTGGCGAAGTTGGTGGCCAATCAAATCATGCCTGGGAAGAAATATGGCTATGAACTTTTCATCAATGACGAAAGTGTCCAAAGGGACTATCCTATGGAGTTTCAATCCCAAACCCTGTGGCAATGGAGAACCGACCCGCCAGAGGTAAGTTTTGCTGTCGGGAGCTGCAACTACGTGAATGAGCCAGAACTTGATCGACCAGGTAAACCTTACGGCAGTGAATTTGAAATATTCGAATCCATTCATAAACAAAGTCCTGATTTCATGCTCTGGTTGGGAGATAATACCTATTTGCGTGAGGCCGATTGGAATTCGCGAACAGGTATCTTTCACCGATATACCCATACCCGTTCCTTACCGGAACTTCAACCCCTTCTGGCTTCTACGCACCATTATGCCATCTGGGACGACCATGATTTTGGTCCAAACAATGCGGATAGCAGTTTCTGGTTGAAACAAACCACTTCGGAAATCTTCAAACTTTTCTGGGGAAATCCCAACTACGACGTAATTGAACAAGGTGGAATAACAGGAACATTTGAATGGGCGGATTTACAGTTTTTCTTGTTGGACAACCGCTATTATAGAACATCAAACAACAACTTTACTGGAGAGCGTGAAATCTTGGGCAAAGCACAAATTGATTGGCTTATTAATGCTTTGGCTTCGAGTAATGCTCCCTTTAAGTTCATAACAATAGGTGGGCAAGTACTTAGCACTGAAGCCGATTATGAAAACTACGCCACTTTTCCCAAAGAAAGACAATACTTACTGGATAAGATTCGGGAGGCAAAGATTGAAGGCGTTGTCTTTTTGGATGGGGACAGACACCACACGGTATTGAGTCGAATGCAAGAAAACGAAGATGTTTACCCTATTTATGATTTGACCTGTTCGTCGTTGACCGCAGGGTCCAACAATAACCAAGAGCTGCTCAATACCAATAAGGTAGAAGGAACCGTAGTTGGCCAACATAACTTTGGTATTCTCAATATCAGCGGCCCCCGCACCAACCGTGTCCTAAATATTAAAATATTGGATAAGGATGGTAAAGAACTTTGGAGCAGAGACATCAAAGCCCAAGAGTTAAAATACAAATCAAGGGATTAGCTAATTTTTAGCCTTTTGAAGGTTTTACTCTTTAAAATTATTTTCTAAAAGGCCATAAAATTCTTGGCGAAGTTTGTCATCTTTAAACTTACCACCATATTCAACTGTGGTAGTAAAACTTTCCTTGTCCTTGATTCCACGGGAAGAAACACATAGATGTTTTGCATGAACTATCACGATAACATCTTCGGTTTCCAGTGTTTCCTGCAAGTCGGTTAGAATTTGAAGACAAAGCCGCTCCTGGACTTGGGGTCGATGGGAATAATAATCCACCAACCGATTTATTTTCGAAAGTCCTACTACTTTGTCTTTGGGTATGTAGGCAACATGCGCTTTTCCAACTATCGGCAAAAAATGATGTTCACAAGAGGAATCAATGGTGATATCCTGTTCCACCAACATACGCTGATACCCATACGTGTTTGGGAAAGTGGAAATTTTTGGTTTGTTGTTGGGGTTCAACCCATAGAACAATTCCTTCACGTACATCTTTGCAAATCGATAAGGAGTTCCGGATAAACTTTCATCAGTAAGGTCTAAGCCCAATTCCTCCATGATTTTATAAAAATGAGATTGAATATTCTCTATTTTTTCCTCATCGGAACGGTCAAAAGCATCTGGCCGCATCGGAGTTTTTACCGATGTAGCGATATGGTTATCTCCTAAGAGTTCTATTTGCGATTTGTCCATAAACGATAAAATTGAGTATTAACTGTCGGCACAGCAAGTTTCGTCCTTACACTGGCAATACTGACGGTTATAAAAGTGAAGAAATATTAAACCTAAGGTCGGAGGATAAATGGCTTCCTCTATAAGATGGAAAATTTCAAATTTCTCGTTCAACACAATAAGTGCCAAGAGCAACCAAGAAATACCAAAACCGTACTTTATCCAGTTTTGGCTGGTATTTTGGATAGACCAATACACGGCAAAAAATGAAAGCACCAAGAAGACAATGTCCAAAACACCCCACCAAGAAGGATGTGCTTCACCATGTACTCCTATACTGGCATTTGCAATGAATAGAAATGGCGTTGCCAAACAATGTATCAAACAGAGTCCACTGGCCAACATTCCAATCCAATCCGATTTAAGCGATACCTGCGATAATGTCATTAATTAAAACTTTTTTAACATGCCCACATGAGGCATACACAGACAAAAATTAGATTTTTGGCAAAGGTACTGCTAATTTCCAAATGCAACTAGGTTGCATTTATGATTATTTTTGTCAAAACAAACGCATGGTTAAAACATCCAGTCTTACATATGCCTATGGAGAGGGAAATGAAATGGTCTTTCCCGATATTGACCTTCCTGCTGGGGACCATCTATTGATAATAGGACCTTCAGGTATTGGAAAGACAACACTCTTATATCTGATGGCGGGTTTACTTCCACCGGTTAAGGGCGAAGTTGCTGTTTCCGGAACATCGTTGGGTTCTTTATCCAGAAAAGAGATTGACAGGTTTCGCGGGGAACATATCGGACTTATTTTTCAACAATATCATTTTGTCAAATCTTTAAGCGTTCAGGACAATCTGAGACTGCGCCAAGGGGTTTTTAAAAAATCTGTTGACAAGGAAAGAAGGTATCAACTTGCAGAAAGGCTGGGCCTAGCTGAGCTTCTAGACAAAAAAGTAACTGAACTGAGCCAAGGGCAACAACAGCGTCTCTCAATCGCTCTTGGCCTAATCCATAGGCCAAAAATAATATTGGCGGATGAGCCAACCTCAAATTTGGACGATATGAACTGTGTAAAGGTCATAAACTTGCTGAAGGAAGAAGCCGAAATATGTAAAAGCAGTCTAGTGATCATTACCCACGACCTTCGTGTAATGTCGCATTTTCAAAACCGGGTTGAGTTATGAATTTAGTGTATTTAGCATATAGAAACATGGTTTCCAAACCACTCAACCTATTGTTGAGCTTACTGCTGCTATCCTTAAGTGTGTCCTTGGTCACCTTTGTTTTCCAGTTGAGCAAACAATTGGGAGGGCAACTTGATAAAAACATCGCTCCATTTGATATGGTTGTTGGGGCCAAAGGGAGCCCCTTGCAACTGGTTTTGTCTTCAGTGCTTCATGTGGATGCGCCTACGGGAAATATCAAACTCAAGGATGTGGCGACCTTACGTAACCATCCATTTATTGAAAAAACCATTCCTGTTTCCTATGGTGATAATTATAAGGGGTACCGAATTTTGGGTACAGAATCTGAGTATTTTAAAAGTTATGAAGCGGAACTAAAAGAAGGACGCTTTTTTGAGAAGTCTTTTGAAGTAGTCGCTGGATATGGTGTGGCAGGAAAACTAAATCTTGGTTTAGGTGATACCTTTACTAGTTCACATGGATTGATTGATGGAGGAGACGCACACGATAATCACCCTTTCAAAGTAGTTGGAATTCTTGAACCTTCAGGCACCGTGGTAGACCAATTACTAATTTCCAATTTGGAAAGTATTTGGGAAGCTCATGACCACTGGAGTTCAGAAGGTAATAAAGAGACCGGTGGGGAGCCTCACACTGAGGATGAACATAAAGAGCATGAAAACCATGAAGGACATGAGCATGGAGATGAAGAAGGGGATCAACAGGATGAAAAACATGAAAATCACGAGGATGATGAGGATTTAGAGATTACCTCTCTTCTGGTGAAGTTCAAAAGCCCTTTAGGCATGGTACAGCTCCCAAGGTTTATCAATGAGAATACTTCCGTACAAGCGGCGTTGCCTGGGTTTGAAATACAACGTTTGATGGGCCTCTTAGGTTCGGGTGCGAAAACAATAAATGGAATAGCCTTGGCCATATTATTGGTTTCTGGATTGAGTATATTTATAAGCCTTTTAAAGACCATCCGAGAAAGAAGACAAGAGTTGGCCCTTTTGAGAACCTATGGCTTTCAAACTAGACAACTTTTAGGGTTGGCGCTGTTGGAAGGAATATTTTTGGCACTGATTGGGTTTATATTAGGTTGGGTGCTGGGACGATTAGGGATATGGATAGTATCTGGTTATCTTAGCGCAACATATGGATATGCCCTACTAATTAAAGGCCCTGAAATGGTTGAACTTTTGCTTATGGTTGTTATTTTAGTATTGGCTATTATTGCCACTTTGTTGGCATCCCTTTCTATTTTTAAATTAAATGTAGCTAAAACTTTATCGGATGTTTAAATCGAGTTTTGTCATAGTATTTGTTGTCTTTGCTTGTTCATTTTCAATGGCGCAAGAGCAATTGACATGGAAAGATTTTGCTGATGTTAATTTCGAGGCCGAATTCAATGAAAAATATGGAGTGCATTTTTTAATGCCTACTTTTGGCAAGAAAATCTCATCGTATAAAGGGAAGCAGGTCAGTATCAAAGGATATTTTCTGGATATCTCTGGAAGTGGAGAAATCTTTTTGATTTCCCAAAATCCAATGGCTTCTTGTTTCTTTTGTGGCGGTTCGGGACCGGAAACCATCATTGAGGTGACCTTTAAGGAGACACCTCCCTTCAAGACCGATCAGATTGTAGTGGTTACTGGTGTTTTGGAACTCAATGCCAACAATGTTGATCATTGTAATTATATCTTAAATGATGCTACCGGTCGTTTAGTGAATTAAGAATGATGCGGTTTTTTTCTTTCATATTATTTTTCTTGATGTTGCCAGAGGGCAATGCACAAACTGTTTTGACTTGGGAAGATCTGTCCGACGGAATTTTTTGGGAATCCCACACCCCAAATGCTCTGGTCCCTGGTTTTGAAAAAGCAACCTTTTCAGCCAAATTGAGAGCTCTGGAAGGAAAAAAGGTTAGTATCACGGGATATTTATTAGTATTGGATGGCAGGCAATCCGTTTTTCTCCTTTCAAAAAATCCCATGGCTTCTTGTTTTTTCTGTGGAAATGGTGGGCCAGAATCCATAATGGCGCTGAATTTCACCAAAAAGCCTTCTTTTAAAATGGACGACTTGTTATCGGTTGAAGGAACATTTCATATGAACGGTACAGACCCCAATGCATCGTATTATAGAATTGAAAATGCCGATGCCGTAAGCTTTAATTGAATTCTCCTTGGGGTAAAAACATCGGCTTTGAGCAAACTAAAACCGTAGGGGCTAACAAACGAAAATAGACCTAGAGAATTACGCAAAAAACCAAAAACGACTTAATCAACACATACCATGAAAAACAGTATTCTATTCGTATTTGCCTTGACCGCAAACATGCTCTTTTCCCAAAACATTGAAGTACCGGAGAGCTATAGTAATATTCAAATAGATGAAAAGGGTCTTTTTCTCCAAGATGGTGATGAACGCTATTATGCATCTCCAAGTAAAGCGGATTATACTTTGGAGCAATTGTTTGGCAATCCACAAGGTACCGATGAAGGAGTCTTAATGGATTTTGGGGATTTCAAAGGGGTTATCACATACGGACTCATTCCTTATGGAAAGGCACCTCATCCGCTTCCCGTTTTCAGGTTTGTAAAAACACTGGAATCCGGTAAAGTCGACATTAATATAAAGCGTGATTTTCGTTATCCCTACGATTTTGTAGATTGGCAAAAGAATCAAAAACTTTCCATAGGCTATCGCCTGGCCGACGAAAGCGGAATGGTAGTTTATGATGGAGAAGTCTCATTGCAAGGTGCTGGGCCGTTCACGGTCGCTCCTTCTCTTTACGAAGGTCCTTTCATCAATATGCTAACAGATACCAGCGCTACCATTTGGTTTAACACTACATTACCAGTTGCCGCTACGGTACAAATTAATAATAACACCATTCAAAGCCCAATAGGCAAAAACCATGAAATCGAAGTTTCCGGTTTAGAACCAAATACCCAATATGATTATGTGGTCCAATATGGTGACTTTACGCAGAAATACCATCTGAAAACTGCTCCAAAACCTGGAAGTAAAGCTCCATTTGTGTTTGCTTATACCAGTGATAGTAGACATGCCTCAGGCGGAGGGGAACGGAAGATTTATGGCGCCAATGCCTACATCATGAAAAAAATAGCAGCGGTTGCCTATGCCAATGACGCTGCATTTATGCAATTCAGTGGAGATTTAATAAATGGATATCTAAGAACAAATGCTGAAACCCAGGTCCAGTATACCAATTGGAAAAAAGCAGTGGAGCCTTTTTGGCATTATATGCCTTTCCAAGTAGGTATGGGAAATCATGAGGCATTAGGGTATATATTTCGGGATAGCACAGGTAGAAGTAGAGGTTTTATAGACAAGTTCCCGTTCAGGACCGAGTCAGCAGAAGCTTCCTTTGCTGAGGCTTTTGTAAATCCGGTATCCGAGTTAAAAAGTGAAGATGGGAGTTCCTACGACCCTTCATCGGAAACTACAGATTTTCCTTCGTACTCCGAAAACGTTTTTCATTATCGATACGACAATGTGGCCGTGGTCGTATTGAACAGTGACTACTGGTACGCCCCAAGTCTTTCACGAAACACCTCAACTTCAGGAGGATTACACGGGTATATCATGGACAATCAATTAAAGTGGCTGGAAAATACCATACTTTCCCTTGAAGAGGATAACACCATTGATCATATTTTCGTTACCCAACATACTCCAGCTTTCCCCAATGGAGGGCATAGTAGAGATGATATGTGGTATAGTGGGAATAACGAAAAAAGGCCATTTGTCGATGGGAAACCCCTTAAATATGGAATTATAGAGCGCCGTGATCAATATCTAAACATCCTTATTAATAAGAGTAAGAAGGTATTGGCTATTATGACCGGTGATGAACACAACTACAATCGTTTAAAGTTGACCGATGAGGTTACCATTTATCCCGAGGATTATCCTCATCCGAAGCTGAACGTGTCAAGACCCATCTATCAGATAAACAATGGGGCGGCCGGAGCACCATATTACGCTCAAGAAGTGTTGCCTTGGAGTGAACATACCAAGGCGTTTAGTGTAGAAAATGCAGTTTGTCTTTTTTACGTTGATGGCCCAAAAGTAACCATGAAAGTAATCAATCCAGATACCCTAAATCTTATTGATGAAATAGTGCTTAGGTAATCCCTCTCTGACGAATATAACTCCTTAATGCCGTGTTAATAATCTGCAAGGTGATATTATATTGGCTTACCAAAACTTATTTTCCAACATGGAAATTAAAGCCATTCCTGCAGCGGCTCCTGAAATGAAAACATTCCAATCGCGGTGCTTTGCCCGGATAACATTCAGGAATAGAAAGGCAATACCAACGATAAAAAATACGACTAGGAGTTGCCCTAATTCGATACCAATATTAAAGCCCAACAAGGGCACGAGAATAGAAGAATCGCCCATAATCAGGGCCTTGAAATAATTGGAAAAGTCCATCCCATGGATAAATCCAAAAAATAAGGCCATGGCGTAATTCCTACCCATTTTTTTGGGTTCTTCCGTAAGTTTAACCCCAATTACATTGTGCAAAGCAGTAATAAAAATCGTGGTTGGAATAAGAAACTTGATAATATTGGAAGGGATGGTGAAAATATCAAGGGATACCATTGCCAAGGTCACACTATGACCAATGGTAAAGGCGGTGACCAAAACAAGGATATTTTTCCACTGCTGAATCTTATAAATTGCGCAAAGCACCACAAGAAACAATATATGATCATATCCCGCTAAATTGGAAATATGTTCAAACCCCAGCTTTAAATAAAACTCGAATGGATGCATATCAGAATTTCAATTGATGTACAGGTGTTTTTTTATTCAGCATCATGCTTTTGGATTCTCCATTGACATGCACATAAATGATATTGTTCTGGTCAAAAAACAAATCGGTAAAAACAGCATTTTTCACTTCTAAAGTTTTTAAAGGAGTTGATTGCGTTATTTCAAAATAAACCCATAAAGCCGTGTTATCCCCTTCTCCACTAAGTTTCTTGTGCTTGATTTTTAGGTTTACGACTTCCTTGTTCGCTTTCACATAAAAAAACTGCTCCAAATAATCGAGTAGAAGTTGGTTGGCCTTACTGGATTCATTGGGCTGACAGAATGCCAATTCTTTGCTGTAAGGATCAAAAACCAGTGCCTCGTTCACATCAGTCAAGAACAGTTTCAAATTGATGGTGAGCAGTTGTTTCCCAGAAGTATATTCAATTTCACATAAGGATAACCGCAATGGATGGGCAACCATAGACATGGATGTAGCCATCACAATAGAACAGAGAAACAATCTTAACACTGCTGAACTGGCAATTTAGGAGAATTCCCCCGCTTGAATCTCTTCAGCAACGCTTTGCACTTCCTTGAAGACCCGAATCAAATTGCCTCCCCAAATCTTTGCAATTTCTTCTTCGGTGTACCCCCGTTTTACCAATTCTATGGTAATGTTCATTACCTCACTAGCATCAAAAACGCCTTCAATTCCTCCACCCCCATCAAAATCACAACCTATACCTACGTGGTCAATTCCTGCCACTTTCACGATATGGTCAATATGATCTGCAACATGCACAACCGTTGCGGGAGGGTTTGGAAATTTTTCATTGAGCTCCTGAAAAGATTTTCGCATGGCTTTTCGTTCCTCCATAGTCATTTCTCCAATAGGTTTCATACCGGCTCTCAAGGCAGCGACAGCAGAATCTCTTTCAACATTTGGAGGAGCCTCTCGGAGATAATCAGCCAACATGGTCAGTTGTACCACACCCCCATTGTCCGCCATTAACTTTAGCATTTCATCGGTCATGTTACGTCTATGGTCCGTAACGGCCCTAGCGTTGGAATGACTTGCAATTATCGGCGCTTTGGATAATTTAATTGCATCATAAAACACACTGTCGTTTCCATGTGAAACATCTACCATGATACCTAAACGATTCATTTCACCCACTACTTGGGAACCAAATTCACTGATACCCCCATGCTCAGTTCCATTGGGGTCCGTAGCAGAATCGGCCAAATCGTTGTTTGAGGAATGCACCAAGGTGATGTAACGAACTCCTTTATTATAATATTCTTCTACGTTGGAAAGGTCCTTCCCAATGGGATATCCATTTTCAATACCGATGTAAATGGCTCTTTTCCCTTCTTTCTCCAGTGAATAAGCATCATCCGGATTGATTGCTAAGCCGACTACATCTGAGTTTCTTTCGGTAGAGGCGACTACAGAATCTATCATCTGAAGACATAAAGCCTTTGCTCTTGTATTACCGTCATCATCACGAATATCTTGGGCCACAAAAGCCGCAAAGAAAATAGCGTCCAAGTCGCCTTCTTTCATTCTGGGATAATCCACCTTTGACCCCGTTTCGTTCGGGTCATGCCTTTCGGCCATATCAAAACCGGGCTCAATCATGCGCAAAGGGGTATCCGCATGAGTATCTAAGGTAAGTACACGTTTGTGGATTTGCAGAGCCCTCTCAACCAATTCTTCTTCGGTTTCGGCGTCGGCTTCGTTTTCTGCAGGTTTCTGTTTGCAACTGACTATAAAAAGAACAGAGATGAAACAAACAAGATAGCATTGAAGTGATTTCCACATAGATGTAAGTTTTTATAATTGGTATACGATAAATGTATAATAATTATGGCAAATGTAGAACCACTACCATTTTTGCTGTAGAATCAGAATGAATTAAAGACTCTTTACATTAAGCACTTCAAAATTTTTGGCAACGAAATAGTCATCCAAACCATAGTCCGTGTTAATAATAATGCCTCCTAAAAGAGTAATTGTATCAACAGGAAATTCATCTTTACAGGACTTTAAGTGCTCATGAATCTTTTTATCAATCACATCATAGGTGGCCAGGGTAATAGCTTTTTCTTGGTTTTCGCTGGCCAATATTTCTTCCCTACGATCAATTAAACTTTCTTCAAGTTTCATTTGTTGATAATCATCATCATTCAGCACAGGTCTGTAGGAACTATCTTGAAATCGGCTAAGTGCCAACATGAGAGCCCCACATGAATTTCCCGTTTGTTCTTGACGTGGCCTGTACATCTTACCCAAATCCCCGTCAAGCGTAATACCTATATGTGGCCCGTAAAATATGAAAGCACTGCCTTCATCAGGAATATGATGGGCAAAGGCAGTCATTCCTGTTTGCCCAGCAAAAGGCAATCCTCCCAGTCCCCCCATGATAAATGGGCCAAACAACACATTGAAAAATGTGGTTGAAGGTACATTGATATCATCAGAGCAAACCGATGTGGCCATGAGCACTTTGGAAATATCAATGCCATGCTGTAACTGCATTTTACCTAGATATTGAATTGAGGTGTCCTTGGCGTCCATTGCTTTGGGAAAGTAACTTTTTACCACTTCTGCAAATTTTCTTTGTAACATGGATAATAGATTTAAGTGTTAATTCCGTTTTAGTTCTTTGGTTGAAGGCTAAGCGATGATTTCTTTGAACGGAAATTTGCTTTAAAATGCTAAAACAACTGAGTAGTAAATGTATAAGAAAGTGTTTACAAATGCAACTTGGTTGCATTTACTTTTTTAGAGACTTATAACCTAAGAATGAAATATGTTCGCTCCCCATTACCTTCAATATGCATTTTTGAATTTGGATAATCCCAGTTCGGTTTAGGTATTAAAAACATTACATTAGCCTAGAATACTTGTTAGGAGAAAAGATGAAAAAAACAATCATGCTTTGCTTATCTGTAGGCGTTTTTACTTCTGGTCACAGTCAAAAAACAGATGGTGCCGCTAATAGTCCCTCTTATTTTTATAAAGACGTTACTAAAACAAATTTGCCCTATAAAGACCTTCAGCAACTTTCCATGGATGCAGGGATTGCTGATTTTGACCAGGATGGGGATTTGGACATTTTAATCGCAAATGAACACAGACCTAATATTCTGCTTATCAATGACGGAAAAGGAATATTTACAAATGAAAGCACGCAGATACCACAAGTAGATCATGATAGTGAAGATATTGGGATTGCTGATTTTGATTTGGACGGAGATTTAGATATTGTAGTAGTCAGCGAAGATGACAAAACCAACGAATTGTATCTGAACAAGGGGGATGGCACCTTTACAGACGGGGGGAGTAGAATCCCTGTTTCTGGAACTTCAAATTCGGTAGTGGTAGTCGATGTCAACATTGACGGAGCTCCTGACATCATGATTGGAAACAACGGTCAAAACAATCTCTTGATCAATGATGGGAAAGGACATTTTAAGGATGAAACCGCTTCACGATTCGGTATGTTTATTGATGTGACCCAGGACCTGACCTTGGCGGATATCGATAATGATGGTGATGAAGACGTATTGATAGGCAACGAAGATGCCAATCGGATTCTCATTAATGATGGTAATGGTTTTTTTAAGGATGAATCCGCCGATAGACTACCGTACAGAAACATGCCTGAAGAAACCCGGGAAGTGGATGTAGCCGATATCGATGGTGATGGTGACCTAGATATTTTGTATGGAAATGTTCAGGCCTTTGTGGAAAATGCGGTTCGCCAAAACAGATTGCTTTTGAATGATGGTAAGGGTTTCTTCACCGATATCACCAGTACTCACTTGCCACAGGATGAAAATCGCTGTTTTGGAGTGGCTTTTTTAGATATAGATCGGGACGGGGATGCCGATATCATGACCGGCAATACCAACGGTTCTCGATTTGATGGGATGACCCCTTTTAGCATCTATCTCAATGATGGCAAGGGAAAATTTAGCGATGTAAGCGGTAAAATCATTCCGCAAGAAATTGCTGGAAGAGGTTTTGATATTGATTTTGTCGATTTTAACGGAGACGGAATAAAGGACCTTTTTTTAAGCAACCGTGGTTCGCAGGATTTTCTACTTTTTGGAATAGAATAGACCCCTTTAAAACAAGAAGTGACCGTTTTACAGTCACTTTCTAACGGTTATGGATTTAGTTTTTAGTATCCAGCGGCCTGTCCATCTTTTCTACTTTCCGAAGCTCCGTGATACACTTTGTTCTCATCGTCCCAAAGAATAGCCTGATATCCCCCATAAATACCTCTAGCCGTTCCCATACGATGCCCTTTATCCATTAATCCTCGAATAGTTGAGTAGGGAATTCCAGATTCCGTGCGAATCATACCTGTGTTTTCAGTAGTGGCACCCAAGGGACTTGCTCCTCCCGTATGGTCCCAACGCGGTGCATCACCCGCCTCTTGCAAGTTCATCCCAAAATCAATAAGATTCATCACGATTTGCGTATGGCCCATAGGTTGGAAATCACCCCCCATTACCCCAAAGCTCACAAAGGGTTTACCATCTTTGGTGATGAAGGCAGGAATTATTGTATGAAAAGGCCGCTTCCCCGGTTCAAAAGTATTGGCTTGTCCGCGTTTAAGGCTAAACAATTCCCCTCTATCCTGAAGCATAAAGCCTAATTTAGGAGGCGCCATTCCTGAGCCCATACCTCGGTAGTTGCTTTGTATCAAGGAAATCATGGTCCCTTCCTTATCTGCCACGGTCATGTAAATGGTTTCGCCAGCCGATATTTCACCCGCAGAATACGTACCCGCTCGTTCACCTATTTTCGCCCTTCGATTGTTCGCATAGTCCCCAGACAGTAGCTGCTCAACCGGAACATCGAAGAAGTCCATATCAGCATAGTACTTGGCCCTATCCTCAAAAGCCAATTTCTTGGCCTCGGTAAACAAATGCAAATGTTCTGTGCTTCCAAATTCAATATTGGAAAAATCAAAACCCTCCAACACCTGTAGCATTTGAAGTGCAGCAATACCTTGACCATTCGGGGGTAGTTCCCAAACATCATATCCCCTATAATTTATGGAAACGGGTTCTACCCATTCCGATTTATGCGCAGCTAAGTCCTTCGCAGACAAAAAACCGCCTTGTTCCTTAATAAACTTGCCAATAGTTTTGGCAATGTCCCCTTTATAAAAAGCATCCCTACCACCTTCAGCAATTTTACGATAGGTGTTGGCCAAATATGGATTCTTATATACTTCTCCCTCATTGGGCAATTTACCTCCGTTCTGCGCTTTGTAGGTATCCTCAATATTTGGAAAACCTTTGGATTCAAAAAAAGGAATGGTCCTTTGTATATACCATGCAATCAATTCGGTTAAAGGAAATCCTTTTTCAGCATAGTCTATTGCCGGTGCCAAAATCTCCGTCATGGGTTTTGAACCAAACTTTTGGTGGAGTTCAAACCAACCATCAACCGCACCAGGCACACTTACTGGAAGAGGCCCATGGGATGGAATCTTGGTCATTCCTTCTTTTTCAAAATATTCCAAGGTGAGTTTTTGGGGTGAACGCCCACTTGCATTAAGCCCATATAGTTTTTTGGTTTTCCCATCCCAAACAATGGCAAACAAATCACCTCCTATTCCACAGCCGGTAGGTTCCATGAGTCCAAGTGCTGCGTTTGCGGCAATAGCAGCATCGATAGCATTACCGCCACCTTTTAGGATATCGAGTCCGATTTGGGTAGCCAATGGATGGCTGGTCGCCACCATCCCGTTTTGTCCCAGTACTTCAGAGCGGGTGGCAAAAGGCTCCCCTGTAATACGATCCTGAGCGGACGAAAATTGAATGAAAAGAGAGAAGACAATTAGATAACGGAACAAATTTTTCATAGTTCATTTTTAGGCTTTGAAAAGTACAAAATCGGTCGGAAACCTCAACTTAAAAAAGTAACTTTCACAGACCTAAATGCTTACCTAAGCAAGCATCATTTTTGCCAAGGACACAAAAAATTATCATTTTTTAAGCTGGTATAGGCCGAACTTCAATTTTTCACGTATGTAAGACGTATGTTTTTCAGTCCTATTCGCTTGGAATCAGGGAAGAAAATAGCGTAGAACACATGAAATATTTCAACCACGGAGTTACACAAATACTTCTAGGGATTTTATTCTTTTTATGCTCCATGGCAGGAGTTGCCCAAACGCAGCTCTTTTCGGGAGAGTTAAGTGCGGGAGGTTTTACCGGTACTGCAGAATATCGTTTTAGGGTTATTGAAGGTGATTCCATTCCAGAAGGAAGCTTTCTCATGTATAAATCCAACCTAAATGCGCTTTTGAAGGAAAAGGACAGCTTCTTTTCTTTTTCAGGGACATTTAATGAAGGATATCCTGAAGGTTTTTGGAAGTTTCAGTTCGGGGAGTTCAGTTCCAACCAAGCCAGTCAGGTAGTGGGATACCAATACCGTGTGAATGCAAGCGGTATTCAACATGACGCCTTCGGAAATCTTTCCCGAGGTAAACCGGATGGAGATTGGTCCTATAAAATTTCAAAGATTGAAAACTCCGAGGTCGCCCAAGAACTTTTTTCCAGTAAAATATCCTTTGATCGTGGAATTCCCCAAAAAAGCTTTCAAATTGAGAACGATTCAACTACGCTGGTCGGACGTTTTCTGCGCGACGGATTTGCCCATGATATCTGGGAAGTATATTCTGATGTTTCCAGCGACCCTTCGGAAATCTGGTACTTTACTAACGGTCTTTTGGAAAAGATTGAAAAAATCACCCCATCAGGGAATCTTGTTTTAGAAGTTTTTGATACATCCGCCCAGTCCTATAAATCCAAAGCTCTGGATGAAAGCTATTTGAAAATCGTAAAGTGGTATATTCAAAAACAACAGGCCGAATTAGACCCTGAATCGATGAGGATGTATCGTCTTTTAAGACAAAATTCAAAGTATTACCAAAGTATAAACAACTTTTTTAACGATTTGGGGAAATCCCAATTCATGCCCGGCTTTAAGGTGAGACTCCCCTTTTACCCGCTTGACAGTTTAGAAAATACACAATTAAGTGCCATTACCGAAGCATACCGGTCCAGCACCAAGATGAGTGAGGAACTCCTAAAAAATCCACAGTTGGAACTGTTGGCGCGATCAAATGGGGAAGCAAGCTTTTACCTTGCCATAGCCAAACAACTTCAAGATGATTTTTTAGTACCACTTGGAGTTTTTAATGCCTTCTATGACCAACAAATCATCGAGTTCTTACCCAGGAACGCATTGACAAGTCAAATTTGGGCCAACGGTCTTCCAGAAAAGCAAATACAGGTATCCACCGGAACAGGTTCTTTTACCTCATGGGATTTACAATCGTCCCCAGATTATGCAAGGCAGCCTGTGGATGTGGCCAATATTCAAAAAATGGCCGAATATGCCGCAAAAAGTTTTGATAGTATTTCCAATGGCCTATCCGAATGGGTAAAAAAAGCACAGAAGCAACAGCAATTTCTAAAGCTTGATGAGCAGCTAGTGCAGCAAACCCAAATTTTGGAAAACACTGTTGATACTTTGCGAACCGCAAGTCGATTAGATATCAATAATGCCTTAAATGGAATTCTGGAAACCAAGGAAATCGTATTGAAACGTTATTCCGAAATGCCAGAGTCCGATGAAAAGTTGGAATATGGCCAAGAAACCCTAATCTGTCTTAAAAATCTGGTAGAACTCGCTTTAGCGGTTGGAAAACTTCCAGAGCAAGAGCTTACCATAAAGGAAGCGTATCAAGATTCTTTTTGGAATCCTTTTACGGCCACAATAATGGACGAAGACATTAAAAAACGTATCACTTCAGCACATAAAGATGTGGTCATACCCTATGTTCTGGAGCTTGTTGCCGCACCTATGGAATGCAAGGATGTTACCAGTATGACCAACTTACTTGGCGCTATTCAAAAACGTATTTTGGAGCTTCGAGATGAGTCCACCAAAAAACTGGAGCGGAAGCTTCGAAAAGAACAAGACCCTCAAATCATTCTGGAACTATTGGGTATACCATCCAATACCAAAACTGCTGAACAGTGAAAAATTATTTGGTATTACGCAGTATAGCAGTATGTCTGTTTGTGGTGTTTGGCTTGTCAAAAGCACACTCACAAGAAGGCAATGTACTTCCGGAAGAAGCGGAATTCAAAGACCCGGTTGGCAGGATTTGGTTCAACACCTATGGCAATATCAGGATTTCGAAAAGACTTTTCTGGGATGCACAGACCCACTTTCGTTTCGAAGAAACCGAAAACACCCCTTTTATTGGGCAAATTGGACAGATTTACAACAGACACGCTATCGGGTATATCTACTCAAAAAGCTTTAACGTAAGCCTAGGTGGTGTTTTGAGAATCAATTTCAATACCGATGAATCATCCGAAGATCGTAGCGTGGTTCCGGAGTGGCGTATTTGGCATCAATATCAGTACGCCATGCCCTTAGGAAGCACAATGTTTTATCACAGAATACGAATAGAACATCGCTGGACCCAAGGGTTTGCTGAGGACAGCGAATTCATCTTCAGAAACCGATGGCGATACATGCTGAGAGCAAAAGTGCCTCTCAACAATTATAAATTTGAGCCTGGAACCTTTTATGTCTCACCTGAGGCAGAACTCATTATGCAAAGTGGAAAGGCCGTAGTGGCCAGTCCTCTGGAAGATTTACGTTTGACCACTACCCTTGGATACATTATCCAACCGAGATTGACAGTGGCTGCCGGACTTATGTACTCTACTGGACAAACATTGGAAAACGGGGGAATTTATAAGCAAAACTGGACATTTCGGGTTCACTTATATTTCTCTCCGGATTTTAGAAAGGTTAAAAATAAGCTCCCATCCATCCATTTTGGGGATTAATCTCGTACATGTATATAGTTGTGTATATCATGAAAAACTCACGCCCTCTACTTACCTACGGTTTAGTTCTTGTCTTTGGAGCTATGGCACTATATTTTTGGTCCAACTCCCGAACTCTAAAACAACAACTTAAAGAAGATCAGGTAACCACCCAAAAACTTTCCGCTCGTTTGGCCATGCATGAAGCACTGTTACACGGGGATTCCTTGGTCATCCGAGGAAATTATGATGACGCACTCCAAACATACAGCAAAGAGCAAGAACCGGAAACGGAAAGCGACGGGGCGGCTATAGAAATGCGAATGGCCTTTGCTAAGAGTTTTTTAGCTCTCCAAACCCAAAAAAGAGAAATGGATTCGGATCCTATAGCTGAATTGGATACTCTTCCAACAGCAACCGCCGAGCCCAGTCCTAGTGAAATCAACACCATTGATTCCTTGACTTTCGCGGTGGAAAAAATGCGGGTACAGGTAACCAGACTTCAAAAACAACTTAGAAACAAAGCATCTGGCCAATATCTTACTTTCACTACAAGTAAAGGAAGTGTGGTACATTATGTTGGGGAAGTGAAGGATAAGAAAGCGAATGGCATAGGAGTGGCTTTGCTAAGCACTGGAAGTCGCTATGAAGGGCAGTGGAAGAACAATCAAAGACATGGCCAGGGTACATTCTATTGGCCCGATGGTCAATCCTACGAGGGCACTTATAGCAATGATAAGCGAGATGGTCAGGGCACCTACTATTGGCCCAACGGGGAAAAATATGTGGGCCACTGGAAGGCAGATGAACGTTTTGGTGAGGGTATCTTTTATGGTAAAAAAGGTGATATAGTCGCTAGTGGTATCTGGGAAGATGACGAGCTCGTGGAAGAACCCAATAGACGTCGTAAGTAAGCAGGTTTTTAGCCCCTATCAACCTTCATTACATCAACTACACCGGCATTGCCTACAATCAAAACATTGACGTAATTGATAAAAAGTCCCGTTTCTACCACACCGGGTATCGCCAAAAGCGTTGCATTCAATTCTTGAGCATTTTTATGGGTCGACATATCCAGGTCTACTATATAATTATTCTCATCCGTCCTATATTCCGCTTCATCCACTTTCCGAAGAATAGGATCAAGTCCAAGTCCCTTTAGTTCATCAATAATTTTTTTATGGGCCAATGGAATCACTTCCACGGGCAACCTGAACTTACCCAAACTTTTCACCTTTTTACTGGAATCGACAATGATTACATTGAATTTTGAGTTATAAGCCAGGATTTTTTCGCGAAGCAGGGCTCCGCCTCCCCCTTTTATCATATTGAAGTCAGCATCGATTTCGTCGGCCCCATCAATGTAAATGTCAAGCTTATCCACACTATCCAAAGAGGTCAAGGGAATTCCTAGTTCCCGGGCTAAACTTGCGGTTCTTTCGGAAGATGGCACTCCCGTCAGCACTAGTCCTTCTGTCACCTTTTCTCCCAAGCGCCGAATCATAAATTCCGCCGTAGAACCGGTTCCCAATCCTACAACCATACCTTCTTTTATGAATTCAACGGACGCTTCTGCCGCTAATCGCTTTTCATTTTCAGTTTTTCCCATTCCAATTTCTTCCTTGCTCTAAAAGTATAGAATTACAAGCATCCGCAGCTAACCATTTTGTTATGAAGTTGCCATATGTTTCTTTATCCCGCTAGAAACTATTAGCTTGCCCTATGATCAAAGCTGTAATTTTTGATTTGGATGGAACACTTGTTCAAACGGAGGTGTTAAAAGCCACATCGTATGCCATAGCCGTTAACGAATTGACGCAAAACACAGTGAAAAAGGAAAATGTATTGGACATTTTCTTTCAATTTGTGGGCCTATCCAGACAGGAAGTGGTTACTGGTTTGGCCGGACACTTCGTAGATTCTTTAAAAAGTCATTTGGATTCGGATGATATTCATTTTATTGAAGAAAAACTAATTGAAACAAGACTTAGAGTCTACCGTAAAATCCTAGATGACACTGAACTTTTGTCCAATCATTTCTGTTCGTTTACCCTTGGTTTGTTCCACCGCTTATTTCATGAAAAATACACCTTGGTTCTGGCCACTATGTCCCATATTCCAGAAGCTAAAAAAGTTACCCAAGCCATGGAGATTTTTGATAAGTTTAATCTGGTCCTCACCCGGGATGATGTGGAAAACGGAAAGCCCCAACCTGATATTTACAACAAAGCGAAAGAAATCCTTGGTTTAAAATCAGAGGAATGCTTGGTCATTGAAGACTCTGCCAACGGAATTAAAGCGGCTCAAAATGCCGATATGCCCGTGTTCGCGGTTACTAACGATATCACCAGAAAATCAGTTCATGATTGTAAGCTTCTCAAGCCTGAATATATCGTTGACCAACTTGAAGAATTGGAAACTAGGGTTTTCGATTTTATTGAAAAACTTTCCGAAAACTAATCGACTACCTTTTCTTGCGCCAAGGCGCATTTTTGTAGAAAGCGGTCTTTGAATTTCTCTCCCTATTTTTTAGCAATAGATGAGTTTTATCCATTTCCCTGGCCCTATAGCCCAACAAATGAAAGAACGATTTTGCAAAAAAACGGGCAATTTTTCTATCCAAAATCAATGTGTCCTTGTTGGGTGAAGCCCATCGTACACCTGGTAATCGTGATATCCAACCATCCACTTTGAATTTTCTGAGGTACTTGGACAACCAGAGGTAAAACAGGGGGATACTTCGTATAAAATAGAAGCCTTCATACCCTTTGTCTTGATATAGTGGCATAAAAAGCTGCCTTTTTTTATCCGTAGTAATCAATCCATCCCCGTTAATAGCAATCGATATTCCTTTGGGGACGAATTGGAAATTGACAAAGCCCGGAAGCATCTTAAACAACGAGCCGTTTTGAATCAGGTGTTGATAATATATTTCATAAAAGCGTTGGGGGGCCTCATTATATTCTTGAAGCTTAGCTTTAATTCTATTAAGCAGGATTTTCCCCATAGGATTAAACCCTACCAACCCCAAAGTGTATTCGATAAAGTTCTGCGCATTTATTACCGCTTTTTCATCCTCGTGCTGACCGCTTTCAAATCCAAAGGCAACATAGCCCATTTCATTGATACGGCTCAACAAGGCACCTGTCAGGTATTCCTCAATGCCCAATATAACTGGTAGAGGATAATTTTTGGTAAAACTTCGATTAAGTAAACTGTCGTTCATCACAATAAAAGGTTCAGTCTTCCCAGAAGTCGTGTGTAAATCGATAAAATAATAAGGAGGGTTGGAATTGGATATAATCCCGTCAATAAGAGCGTTGAGCTCAGCCATTTCTTGCTCCTCTGCATTGAGGCTTTTGGTTGATTCCTCTAGGCCTTCCAATTGCTCAGGAAGCCAAATTCGATTCAAGTCTTCATCAATAAAACGGACTTCTTTTTTTAAGGCCTTTAAATTTCCCGCTATCCCTATGAACTCGCCACGGAGCGATCCTTGCCGTCCTTCAAACATCTCAAATATCTGCTTAAGAGCAATCACCCCAGCAGGTTCATTTCCATGAATTCCTCCAAAAAATACAATGGTCGGTCCATCAGAAGCACCTTTTATATGGCCAAGAATGCGTTGTACACCCACTACAACCAGAGTATTTTCATTGGAAAGTTGGGTCATTGAACTAAATCCTGTTTACTAAGAATGCCAACCAGGGTTTTGCCGAGAACAATGGGAAGGCATCCTATGTCATGCTGATTCAAAATAGCTGAGGCGCTATTAATTTTTTCATCCGGTCCGATGGAAACTATGTCGGTTATCATTACATCTGCTACCATGGTTTGTTCAAAATCGATGGATTTGTCCAAGGATTCCAAATAGCTCCAGGTAAGAAGTCCAACCAGTTCACCTTCATCATTCTCAACTGGTATGTGATGGATTTGATTCCATTCCATAATGGCCTTGGCCATGCTTACGTAATCATCTTCATAGAGTTTGAGTACATGGGAAGTCATAATCTCCTTCACCAACTTCGGTTTACGACTGATTTCTTGGATATTGATATCTTTCCAAAGATGTATAGGAAGATTCTCCGTTTGGTTATCCACCATCTGTTTTGTGAGCAAGACCAGCGATTTGTTTGTTTTATACCTCTTTTTTAACTCCCTAATATTCGCTACCTGCCATTGTTCCCCAGTTCTGCCATTGGTTCTAGCCTCTATGATACCCAAAAGACGTTCAACATCAGCATTATCAATCCCACATTTATGCAGTCCTTTATAGGCAATGGGAAGTAATTTGTTCAGCACCAGTTTTTTGGCACTGTACGCTTCCCCACCCCAGGAGAAAAGGGTTTCTTTGCCTGTACGGGCAGCCTTTATAAAATTGGTCTTGGCCGATTTAAAATCCATTTGGGAAGGCATGTCATCAAAATTCTTCGGTCTTCCTTTCATTAATCCCACCCAGAAAGCAAAGTTTGCCATTTCATCCAAAACTGAAGGTCCCGAAGGAATGTACCTATTTTCAATACGAAGATGTGGCTTTCCTCCTCCAACTCCATAGCAGGGTCTATTCCAGCGGTAGACCGTTCCATTGTGAAGACATAAAGCCGGAAGTTTGGGCATTTCTCCCCGTTTTATTTTCTCCAAAGAGTTTTCTTTAATGTCCTTTGTCAGCAATATTCTATGCTTTGAAATATCCTTTTTAAAGATTTCGGCAACATTTCCTGTTTCCCAATCATCCCCAAAACCAACACGAGGGGTTTGATTTCGAAGGGCAAACGCTGTTTTTCGGGTATCCAAACTCTGTTGAAACAAGGCTATACGGGTTTCCTTCCAAAGCTCTCTACCCATAAGCATTGGTGAATTGCAGCATACCGAAAGTACAGGGCCAGCAATGGCTTGTGCCCAATTGTAACTTGAAACAAAATCATGGGAAGGTATTTGAAGGTGCAATTGAAAGCTGGTGTTACAGGCTTCAAACATTACGGAATCATGTTTCAAAAACAACTCATCCACCCCGCGTATTTTTAAATTGAAATCGTCTCCTTTATAGGCCTTGAGCATATCGTTCAAGGCAAAATATCTTGGTATTGGTGTTAGATAATCCAGCCCGACTTCCTTCTTTCCGATAGTCGGCAGAATACCCGCCAACAGCAATTTTGCCCCTACTCCTTCGGCCTTAGTAGCAGCTTTTCGCAACAAGCTTCTTAGTTGGTTTTCTACCAAGGAAAAACAATTGCCTTTAAGTTCAAAAGGGTCTAGGTTAATCTCAATATTATAATTGGCTAATTCAGTAGTAAAGTGGGGGTCATCAATGGCCTTCAGTAATTCCAGATTGACCCCATAAGGTCTGTATTCCTCATTAATAAGACAAAGTTCCTGTTCAGCACCGATTCGAACAATGTCGTCTTCGAAGCTTCCATTTTCCAAAAGCGTTTCCAAAGCCTTGATATCATCTATCAGGTGCTGTACAAAGGCCATGCGCTCCACGGTATTCTGTGAGCGCTGTTTTATCATTTCACCCATACTATAACTACTTGACAAACAAAGCTAACCATCAGCAATAGAGGAAAACATGACAATTGTCAGGCCAACCCCTTGCTGTTTTCCATAACAAGTATTCAATCCATGAAGTCGTATTGCTACTTAAGCATATCTACCGAAACCACCGTTCGAAAACCAAGATGTTCCGTGGAAGAGTCTTCGGTATTGGCCATACGTGCAGAAATGCGATAGCTGGCGCAATAGGAGGCACTGCATAGAAATGAGCCCCCTTTTATTACCCTTTCCTTTGCCAAAGGATTTGTTGGATTAAATGACGTTTTAGGGCCTGTTGGTCCAATGGGCGCTTCTTTCTTATTCTGAAGGTTTTGGTAATAGTTTACATGATATTTGTCACTTGTCCATTCCCAAACATTTCCGGCCATATCATAAAGTCCGTTTGAATTCGGCGCATAAGAAGCTACTGGAGCCCTATCGGCATGTCCATCGGTAAGTTGATTCTGTAAAGGGAAGATTCCATTCCAGGTATTGGCATAGTCGGATAATTTTTGGACATCATCTCCCCAGTGATAAATGGATTTCCGTTCCTGTCCCCTGGCTGCAAATTCCCATTCCGCTTCGGTAGGCAATCTTCTTCCTGCCCATTTACAATAGGCCAATGCATCCTCTAGGGCAATATGCACAACAGGATATTGGTCCAAATCCTTAATTGAGCTGTCAGGTCCATAGGGATGCTTCCAGCTAGCCCCAATAACCCAATCCCACCATTGCGAATAATCATCAAAATTGACCAATGCATCGATATCCCTTTTGAACATTAGGGACCCAGGTTGTAAAATAGAATCCGGAGGTTTTGGGGTACCCTGCGGTAACTGCTTTTTTAATTCTTCCCAATCTATTGCTCTTTCAGCAAGAGTTTTATATCCTGTCTCCTCAACAAATTGGGCGAACTGGGCATTGGTGACTTCATGCTTATCCATAAAAAAACCATGCACAGCAACCGTATGTTGCGGCTTTTCATGGGCCATGGCCATCGAATCTTGAGGAACGGCTCCCTGTAAAAACGTTCCCCCTGGAATCCAGACCATACCC
Source organism: Flagellimonas sp. (assembly GCF_965601775.1). Taxonomy (GTDB): domain Bacteria; phylum Bacteroidota; class Bacteroidia; order Flavobacteriales; family Flavobacteriaceae; genus Flagellimonas. Next base: position 396,745 of record NZ_OZ271837.1, on the reverse strand, counting down.
TTAGGAGTATGCAAGTCATCCGGTTTATCCTTTAATAGAGGAATAGCCTGCAAATCTTCTTCTACTTTATGACCCTTGGGGTTTTCTTCGGTGGATTCCTTTTTTTCAACACAACCCACAAAGCAAATCAAGGTCATTTGTGTTAGTACAATGAATAAGAAAATGTATTTGCCTTTGTTCATGCAGTTTTTGAAACTTGAAAATGTTACCAAACCATAAAATTACGGTTAATATGGTTTTGGCTTGTTTAGACCAAAATAAAAAAACCTTCCCCGTTAGCCCATTTACTGTATCCGTAAAACGAAAACCTTAATCCGTTAATTGAGGCTTATTTGATGGGAGATTTCATATTATGTTTGAGTCATTATTCAGTCTTTTATTTGATTTTTCAAATGTCATAAAGACTAGTAGTTAGTAATGCACTTTTGGATTGTTTGGTCAAAAAAGTGTTTAGTTTAGTTGAGGTTTCCATTGCACCAAGGAATTAAAAATTCTTTGGTGCCAATGGTGTTTCCATACCCTACACATCTAGTTTCCCTGATTGTTTAGATTCCTTTGTTTCGGAAATTCCTTTTCCTCTAACCAGCCTGTTAATCCAATCTTTCGATTCATCAATTCAAAATAGGGCTTCATCCATTTTAGGACTTGGAAGAACCTTTATTGTCTTCTCTTTATCAGGAATTTAACCTCTATCAAGTTTGATAACCATGTTTTTAAACCAAGAATCATGAAACTCAAGAAATATGTCATTTATGCCCTTTTGATTTATACCGGTGCCATAAATGCGCAATCCTATGTAGGATATTTAACTGATAATTATAACGGAGTGCACGGCGTGCTTTCCAACCCTGCTAACATAGCAGATTCCAGACTGAAGCTAGAAGTGAACTTAGCAGGAGCCAGTGTCTTTTTTTCCAATGATTATATAGGTTTTAACCTATCCGATGCTTTTGGAAATGTGGATACTTTATTTGACAATGCGGAAAAATTCCCCATGGAAAATAACGCCATGGCTCTTAATACAGATATTTTGGGTCCTGCCGTACTTCTAACTATTAATGAGAAAAACGCCCTATCCGTTTTTATGAGAGGGAGGCTGTTTTTCAATGCTTTAGACATCAATGGAGAAACGCTGGACAAGGAAGGTGGATTTGATGAAACCCAAGACTTCACCATTAACGAAGGGAACTTGTCTGCGGTATCTAATCTTTGGGCAGAATTAGGCGTATCCTATGCTCGAGTGTTGCTAAACAACGAAGCACATTTTCTAAAAGCGGGTTTGACTTTAAAATACATGCAAGGGTCAGGTAACGCTTATATTTATAGTGAAGATCCCTGATTTCGAGGTCATCTTTACTACCGCATTCGAAAAATACGCCATTAAAGCTATTAAATTCAGTTCTCTGGATTATCTATTGAAACCCATTGATCTTGAAGAGCTGAAAGCTGCGGTGGACAAAGCGCGAGGAAGAATGGACACCAGCGTGTATAGACAGCAAATTGAAACATTAATGCAAAATCTCGGCCAGGGAAGGCGTAAGCAAGAAAAAATATGTTTGGCCACCACTGCCGGGATGGAATTTATTCTAATTAAAGATGTAATTTTTTGCAAAGCGGATGGCTCCTACACTTCTTTTACCCTAAAAGATGGCAGTAGTCTTTTGGTAAGTAAGCATCTAAAAGAATATGAAAATTTATTGTCCGATCATCAGTTTATGAGAGTACATAACAGCTACTTGATTAACCTTAAGGAGGTTAAAAAATATATTAAGTCGGACGGTGGTTACATTATTATGAGCAATGATATGCATGTAAGCATATCACCTAGAAAAAAAGAGGATTTGCTTTATTCTATGAGAAGGTTGTGACCATATTGAGATATTCAGCCTGCTGGTTCATTTCTCATTCTGGTCACTTTTTTCTTTTTGCTCCACCAAACCTTTGGTAAATTCATTAAGTGCCTCAACTTTCTCCTCAAAATCGCCTTTTAGCGTCTTGCGGTACTCATTTAGGTTTTGTACCAAATCGTCAATACGTTCCGGCAGTACATACTCAAAAAACTGACGTAGTCGTTTGGCGGTAGTAGGTGATTTCCCATTAGTGGATATGGCAATTTTCACATTACCCTTGGTGACAATACCCCCCATATAAAAATCGCAAAATGGTGGATTGTCCGCTACATTGACCAACAGACTTCTTTCCCGGCAATCATGATACACTTCTTGATTAACCTCTACTCTATCGGTACATGCAATTACCATGTGCTTGCCCTCCAAATATTTTTTATGGTACACATCTCGAATAATCTGCACATTGTGCCCGCTGGCCAGCGAAAGGGTCTCCTCCAAATACTCAGGGGCTACCATTTGAACTTTTGCGTTGGGGCTGGACTTCAGTAAGAAGGTTAGCTTTTCCAATCCTACGTTACCCCCTCCTACAACCAATATATTTAGATTGGAAACCTTTAAAAAAACAGGATAAAGTTCATTACGTTCTTCCATAGCATCTTCATATTTCTTCGACCCCACCAAGATAGAAAGAAATGCTATTTTTTTATAACCTGTCCATTACTTGATAAATTCTGTCTAATTATTTCAGCATCTCCCTTATAGAAAAATCTGCTATCCGAATTGGCCGTTACGTCAATGGTGTTGGAAACGGTAAGATATGCTTCGCTATCCGAGCTAAGTGTCACCTTTAAAACTTCAACCCCCAAAGCGTAGTCTTTTATTTTACTATCCGAAGAAAGTGTTGCTGTAAGGTCTGCTATAGCACCCATCACATTTATTTCACTATCAGAGGATAATTTGACATTAGCTTCATCAACAACCACCTCCCCATCAAGTTGAGCACCAGAAGAAAAGTCCATATTTGCTTTTTTTGCATTCAGATATAAAATTGCCCTACTATCTGATGAAGCCGTTAGTTCAAAATCATCAGCAGTCACATCTCCATCAAAGTTGGCATCTGAACTCAATCGGATGGAAGCCGAAGAAGCGTTCAATGGTGAGCCCAAAATAATTGAAGCGTCGGAGGAAGCCCTAAATTCAATAATACTTCTTGCGTTGATAAACAGATTTAAGGTTTCTCTTCCTTTAATATTTACATTGTTCTTTACCTTGACCGTTAGCTTTCCATTCTGCTCAAAGACATCAATTTTTTCAAATAAATTGCTGTTGGCTTCAATGCGGATGCTTTGTTCTGCATCTGAAAAGCTCACGTATGCCGTGAAATCCGTTGCTACTTCCAAAGCAGTTATTTCATTAAAATCGTAGGTGCGGATTGATACCTCATCTGACACCCTAACAGTTTCTGTGGAGCAAGAAGCAGCCAATAGGGCGACTCCCCAAATCCAATTGGTTTTAGTTAATCTCATGATATTATTGTTTTAAGATTGTTTATTCCAAGATTACCGTAGTCCACTTAAATGGGATAATCCGCCAGTCTCCCGTGCCTTCTTGTTTGAAAACCTGGTCGTTTTTGGAAAATACCCGAATGGCCATAATCGGGATGTTTCCTATTTTATTTTTTTTCATTGGTCCAATGATTTCTTGTATCGGTTTCTTCCCATATTGAAGATTCCCAACTTAATGCCCACTTGAGTGGTAAATCCATTGATACGGTCAATGGGGCTGTCCGTTAATTCAATTTCACTTGAGAAACGATATTTTACCCCGGCTTCAATTTGAACATATCTCGAGATATTGAATAGTGCACTCACCCCGGGCTCCAATACAAAAACTGCATCCACGTCATCCTCATCTATGTCGATATCCACATCATTATCAATATCATCCCGGCTCACATAGCCCACTGCCCCTCCTCCAATAAATACCGGAAAGGATAGACTCACCCGGGATCTACCAAAAAGAATGGGCTCCAAATGGAAACCAGCGTACCCCGCAAACAAATCATCGTTATCTCCCGATCTTGGATTAAAAATATCTTGACGGGAATACAATCCCTTTGCCAAAAAGCCCACTTCAAATTGCCGGTTGGCCACGTAGGCCACTTTAAAGGTCCCCACATAAGTGTCTTCCCCTTCAATTTCGCCATATCCCATGGCAATGCCCAAATACACCCCGTGAACCACATTCCTTCGGTCATTAAATGTGATATATTTCCCTTCATCATCTTGTGCTTTCAGGAAAAAGCCAAGAAGTAGCAAGAACAGCAGTGAGAAGGTTTTTTTTTGATTGTTCATTTTACTTTGTTAATTGATTGATTTTTTTTCTAAAGACAACACGTTTTTTAAAGGGTTGCACTTCTTTCAAATTTTTTACTCATTTATTGTGATAATTCCCTTAAGTCCATTTATGGAGATGGTTCCTGATTGACCCTCACCGTAGGTTGCCTCTATTTCCCGTAATCTTCTGCCCTTGTCCAAAACTTTGGAGTCCACATTCTCAAAACTCTTGGGCAATCGTACAACCCCCTGTTCCAAAGTGGCCGTAAACCGATGGGAGAAGCCCAATACATTCAAGGTTATTTCTGAAGATTCTTGTTCAAATGCTATTTGGGATAGAGGTTCTATGTGCTGGGTTACCCGAAAATCGGCAATTTTGGTATCCAAATTCACTTCCTTCATTAACCGCTGCACGTTCAAAGTGCTAAATTTTAGATTACCATATACTGAACCGACCTCAGCAATGGCAATGTCATCTTTGTTTGAATAGATTTCTAAAGATTTCACTGTATTCATCTCTATATCGGTTCCACTGCTACTTAAACGGAGACTATTGGAATCTCCCATTTCCAGCTCGCCATTTTTGAGGTTCAAACTGGCGTATTCCAAATCTTGTGTGCGTACCTTTCCAAACTTTAAAATAATATCCGCCTTGTTGAGGTTTTCGGTCACCCATAGATCTCCATGTTCCACCAAGGCATTCAATGGGCCGCTCCAGCTTTCTATAATGACATCCCCAAACCGGTTGGTCACCCTGAGTTCTGTTTTCTTGGGCAAAAAGACTTCGTAGTCTATTTGAACATGCCGCTTATCAAAATCCACTGGATTTGTTTTATTGAAAAAATCAGCGAACCAGCCCGTATTCTTGTTAGTTATCTTGGAAACTACCGCGACATAATTGGATCCTGATTTAAATTCAGGATTGATCCTACTCAATAAACTTTGGGCATTTTCCTTTTTTCTATGATTTACCCGAATGGAAATCTTGATGGCCACCTTGTCCTGTTCCCAACCGGTAACATCTATATTTCCATATTTGTTTTCTATATGAAGCTCCCCAGAGTTAGAAAGTTCAAAATCCCTTTCCACAATTTTGGACACCCTTTCCTGCGCAGTTCCCAGGTATGCAGAAAACAACATGAAAGCCATCCAAAATGCTATTTTATAAGGTGTATCCATACTCTTTATCCACTTTTTTAGAATCGTTAATCTGTCTCAATAATTTTTCAATAAGCTCAATCCGCTTTTTATAATTGGCGACTATGGCCTCCAATATCTGTTCGTTGTCCAGGTTGTCTCCCATTTCCTCGCGAAGGGTTTCGTGCTCCAAATCCAGTTCGTCCATAAAGGACAAGAACTCAATCTTATTTTCTTCGGTGAGGTTTGGGTTGTTTCGGACCAATTCCACTTGGTAAGACACCAGATTTTGATAGTGTATATCTATATCCGTCAGTTCTTTGGACATGTATTGTGTTTCAACTGGGTTCACTCCTATCGAAGAGAACAATATTACCCCACCCAGACCCATCAAAAGAATCACACTTGCTGCAACACGGAAAACCGGTCTTTTCCAAAGCGGGATAATCTTAGGCTCTTCTTTTTGGAGTTCTGCCGAGATATTGGCCCATAGTTTGGCACGGTCAGCCTTGTGCTCATCAAACTGGCTTGCATTGTCCCGAATATGTTTTTCAAAATTGTCCATTACAATTCGCTTATGGTTTCCAATAATTTTTTCTTCGCCCTGTGATATTGGGATTTGGAAGTACTTGTCGATATATCCAAAATCTCCCCAATCTCCACATGGTCATATCCCTCTATCAAATACAAGTTGATGATTTGTCGATAACCTTCGGGCAATTTGGCAATTCCCATTTTCACCTTCTGGATATCTACCTTATCAACTTCTACAGTTTCTTCTTCTGACAAATGAAACTCATGGGCATCCATAGGCACTACGGCAACTCTTTTCGCTTTTAAATGATTGATGCTTTTATTGATAACAATCCTTTTAAGCCATGCGCCAAAACTGCTTTCATACTTGAACTTTTCAAGATTCCTAAAGGCATCAACGAAACTGTCTTGCGTGATATCCTCTGCATCTTCCTTATTTCCTAAAAACCGATACCCCACATTGTACATGGCATCCACGTATAGGGAATAGAGCTCATATTGTGAACCTAGAATGCCCTTCTTGCACTCTTCTACCAAGTTTTGATGTGTAAAACGTACGTCGGTTTCCAAAAATTTAGGTTGATGCTTGCTGGGTTAAAGACAATATCAAAAGTAAAGGGTTGCACTCTACGGGATAAATTTTCTGAAAAAAATGATTTTTCCTAAAAGAATTCTAAATCATGCAACCCTCCATTTTCTAGTCTGTCTCTAGCTGTGAAATTTATTTGAAACCATAAACCATCAAAAAATGAACAGCAAAAAATCTTTGGCCCCTATCGGCAAAACCATGGTCTGGTTATTAGGGGTCTATTTTATGGGCTGTGCCCTTGTCGCAGCACAAACCACTCATACCATTAGTGGTACCATAACAGACGCAAGCAATGGGGAGACCTTATTTGGTGCTTCGGTATTTCTTAGTGGAACAACAATCGGAGGAATCACCAATGAATACGGGTTTTATTCCATAACTGCCCCGGAAGGGGATTATATTTTGAATGTTTCCTATATCGGGTATTCGGATGTTAATATCACCATTAGTTTAAAACAAGACATTAAGCGGGATGTTGAAATTGCCGAATTCTCAACGGAACTGGAAGAAGTTGTGGTCACTGCAGAAGAACCTGAAAGGGCCATTCTAGGCAAGCCCGAAATGAGTGTGGTAAAAATGAACATCGGTACCGTAAAAAGGATGCCTGTGGTATTGGGCGAAGTGGACATCCTCAAATCTCTTCAAATGCTTCCTGGTGTAACCAATAATGGAGAAGGAACCGGTGGCTTTCACGTTCGTGGAGGTGCTCAGGACCAAAACTTGGTCTTACTGGACGAGGCCATTATTTACAACACCTCCCATATGTTCGGTTTCTTCTCAGTCTTCAATGCAGATGCAATCAAAGACGTGAAATTGTATAAAGGAGGGATTCCAGCTCGCTTCGGAGGTCGTGTATCATCGGTATTGGACATTCGTCAAAAAGATGGAAACAGTAAAAACTTTGCACTTACCGGTGGTATTGGACTTATTTCCAGTAGGTTAACAGCAGAAGGTCCAATTTTCGGAGATAGAGGTTCTTTTTTGATTGCAGGTCGAAGGTCCTACGTGGATTTGATTCTGAACGCTGCAGGTGAGGACAATAGCGTTACGTTCTACGACCTAAATTTAAAAACGAACTATAGTATTAATCGAAACAACAGACTGTATCTTTCAGGGTATTTTGGTCGTGATGCCTTCGATTTCAGCAACAATTTTGAGAATAGCTATGGCAATGCTTCCGGCAATTTACGATGGAACCATATTTTTAATGATAAGTTGTTTTCAAACTTATCCATCATTGCCAGTAGGTATGACTACGACCTAAACTTTGACCAAGAGGAATTTGAATGGGTGTCCTCCATTACCAATTACAATCTGAAGTACGACCTCAAATATTATTTGAGTGACCGTTTTTCATTGGACTTCGGCATCAACGGCATTTTTTATGACTTTGACCCTGGACAGGTTGAACCTACAGCTCCAACTTCACCTGTAAATCCGCTAACGTTAGATCAAAAAAGAGCTTTTGAGAGTGGAGTTTATATAAGCGCAGAACATAAGCTTACGGACAAATTAACGGCACAATACGGCCTTCGCTATAGTGCTTTTTCCAGATTGGGTGGGCAGCCCATCACGGAATATGCCAATGGCCAGCCTGTTGTTTACAATGCAAGTTTGGGTATTTATGAGCGAGGTATAGCTATTGGAGAAACAGATTTCGACAGAAGTGAAAGCATAAAGACCTTTGGCAATTTCGAACCGAGAGTTTCATTGGCCTATTTGTTGGATGAAAACTCTTCACTCAAAGCCGGATTTTCAAGAGCGGCTCAATACATTCATTTATTGAGCAACACATCTTCTGTAACCCCATTGGATGTTTGGACACCTAGTGGGCCTTTTATTGATCCCCAACTATCCAATCAGTATGCCTTGGGCTACTTCCGAAATTTTATGGATAAGCGTTACTCCTTGGAAGTAGAAGCATATTACAAAACCGTGGATAATCGCATCGACTATATTGATGGGTCCGAACTAATCGGTCAAAACACCATAGAAACTGAAATCTTAAACGGAGAAATGCGAGCCTATGGTCTGGAGCTTTTGCTAAGAAAGAATGAAGGTGATTTTACAGGTTGGATAGCGTACACCCTCTCAAAGTCCGAACAGCGAACCCCAGGGGGCATAGCAGGTGGCCCAGGCATCAATAATGGAGATTGGTACAACACTTTTTTTGACAGGACCCATGATATTTCCGTATCCGGAGCATATCGATTAAATGACTCCTGGAGTTTTGGAACAAACTTGGTCTTCCAAACAGGTAGGCCTGTAACCTTCCCAAATGGACAGTATCAATATGAAGATCTGTCAATTGCAAGCTATGCTGCAAGAAATTCAGACCGCCTACCGGCCTATCACCGGGTGGACGTATCTGTCAATTATGTTCCGAAAAAATATCGAAACAAGCGTTTTAAAGGGGAATGGGTTCTTAGCGTCTACAATCTATATAATAGAAGAAACGCAGCGGCCATTTCCTTCGGCCAAAATCTCGAGACTGGGGCAAACGAAGCCACCCGAACTGCCATTTTTGGTATCGTACCATCACTCACCTACAACTTTAAATTCTAGCACATGAAAACCACAGTAAGATTCATTTCAATAGTAGTCATCCTATTCACCTTCGCTTGTACCGATGTCGTGGAAGTAGAAGTTCAAGATGGACCCATTCGTTTGGTTGTGGAAGCCTCTTTGGATTGGGAAAAAGGTACTCCCGGAAATGTTCAGAGCATTCGACTACGCACCTCTACTCCGTTCTTTGACTCTAACTCCACAACTGATGTAGTTGGGGCTTCAGTCACTGTAACAAATGATTCCAACAATGAGGAATTTGTTTTTGAAGACCAAAACAACGGAGCGTATTTGACCACAAGTTTTGAGCCTGTTTTGGGACAATCCTATACACTACAAATTGAATACAACGGAGAGATATTCCGTGCCACGGAAACCATGACCCCAGTGACGGAAATTACCAACGTTTTCCAGGATCGTATTGAAGGGTTTGATGATGAGGAACTGGAAGTACATGTCGTATTCACAGATCCTATTGAAGAGGGGAACAACTATCTTTTCAGATTTGAGCGCCGGGGAGATTTATTGCCAGATTTGGAAGTGGCAGAAGATGAATTCATCAATGGCAATGAGATTGATTGGTGGTACGAAATTGAAGAGGATGAGGACCAAAATATCCTGCCGTTTATGCCAGGAGATGTTGTTGATATTGAACTGTATGGTATCTCACGAGACTACTATGATTATATCAAAATACTTATTTCCCAATTGGGCGGTGTAGGTCTATTTGAGGCAACTCCAGTTGCCGTAAGGGGAAATTGTATCAATGAAACGAACCCAGAGAATTACGCATTTGGGTATTTCCGCTTGACGGAAGTAGACAAAGCCACATATACGTTTATCGAAGATTAGATTAGGTTGGTTTTTTGCTTGTGAAATGTCGGGTTCCTCTGGGGCTCGGCATTTTTTTAAGCTATATGCAACCCTTAAACCCACGCCTTGTCTTTAATAAAAATTATAAATGTTCGAGATAATGAAAAGATTAATTCTATCAACAGTTTTAGGGATAAGTTTTGTTTTGAGCTTATCCGCGCAAGAATACAAGGTAGTAACCAGCGTGGAATCAATAGTGCCGAATGGACTAGGACGGTCTAGAATCATCAATGCACTTGATGACAAAGATTACAAAGAGTACACCAGTGTTCAAACCGAAACCGACAACACGCGCAATAAGTCTAGTCGAAAAGATATCCGTGTTAAAAATTTCGAGGAAACCAAATTGCTCAACTTTTTCAATATTGGCGGGATTCGTTTTCAGAATATTGCTGCAAATGATGCCTTACTAAGCTCCATGATCAACAATATGATAGAGAATGGTTGGGAATTGGCTTTTGTTACCTCTGCGGTTGAAAGTGACAGCGGGAAAGGCGATGGAAAAGGTATATTCATCACCCGCTATATTTTTAAGAAATAGCATCTAAACTTATACTGAGGGTTTAAAAAAGTCCGATGACTAAAAGTATCATCGGACTTTTTATTGAAATTCGCCCCTAGGTTTACTCCAATTTCAATATGATAAATTCTGAACGTCTGTTCATATCATGTTCTTCCTTTGAGCATTTCACTCCATTGCTACATCCATTCAAGAGTTGTTTTTCTCCATACCCTATTGCACTTTCAATGCGATTCTCCTCAATACCTTGGGAAATGATATAGTTGGCTGTGGATTTTGCTCTTTTATCCGATAAGGTTTCATTATAACGGTCGCTCCCCCTGGAGTCGGTATGCGCTTCTATCTTGATGATCATTTTGGGATATTCCTTCATGACCTCAACAATCTTATTCAATTCTTGGGCAGCATCAGGTCGGATATCTGCCTTATTCAAATCGAAATAAATGTTGTCAATCTTAATCTTGAGCACTCCATTTTCGTTGACAATCAACTTGTTCAGCTCTTTCTCAATTTCCATAGGGACTGTATGCACAAAGTCTTTTTCTTTTGTGGTGCTGAATTGATTTTGGTTCGGTAAAAAACCCTCTTTTGAAATCTTAACGGTATAGTCGATTTCGCAATCCAAAACCACATCAAAGGTAAATGCTCCGTAGGGGTCCGTTACCGTTCGACCTAAGGACGTACCATCCGGACTGAAAAGCTCCACTTGAGTATTTACGACAGGTTGCGCGTTCGATTTGCGAACTACACTTCCCTTCACTGTTTGAGTACATTTTTCTTCCAGTCTTTGGAAGGAATAAATATCATCGTCTCCTTTTCCTCCTTTTCGGTTAGATGAAAAATAGCCCCGATTGGTTTTCTCTTTAACAATAAATCCAAAATCGTCTCGATTGCTATTCAAAGGCTGTCCCAAATTCTTTGGGTTTTGAAAAGTTCCGTTTTCCAGCTCACTCTCAAATACATCCAAACCGCCCAAGCCTAAATGCCCATCTGAAGCAAAATAGAATTTCTCTTCGGTCACAAAAGGGAACATTTCACGTCCTCCCGTATTAATGGTAGGACCCAAATTTTTTGGTTTTGAATAATTGCCATCCTTGTCAATTTCCACCACAAAAATGTCTGTGCCTCCAATACTCCCAGGCATATCCGAAACAAAATATAGGGAACGTCCATCTGGACTAAGTGCCGGTTGCCCAACGGAATAGGTTTCGCTATTAAATGGGACTTCCTCCGCTTCGGTCCATTCTCCACCTTTGAGTTCTGACCGATACATTTTCAGATGATTGGTTCCTTCACCATCCCTCCCCAATTCACTTTTGGTATAATTGTTTCTGGTGAAGTATACAATGTTCCCTTCGGGAATAAAGCTGGCCACGGCTTCGTGATATCTTGTGTTGAGGATGGGTGAAAGGGGAATCACTTCGGCCAAATCTGAACCCAAATCAATGGTATCCGCCATAAAGAAATCCAGGTAAGGTTGTTTGTTCCATTCGTATACCCGGGTTTCAAATCGCAAGGAATCCCGACTGGAAGAAAACACAATTTTATCCTTATAATAGGCTGGACCAAAATCGGCTACTGGGGTATTTATTGCCAAATTTGAAATATAGAACTGCGGTTGACGATTGAGCAGTTCATCCAATTTTTCATCATTGTCTTTTAATTGTTCCACCGTAAATTCTGAAGTATCCAATTTCTTGGTGTAAATCTTCATAATGGCTTTGGCCAATCTATAATTACCAACTCCTTTCAATGCATGCACATATCGAAACGCGTATTCAGGTTCCAGTACATGTTCATATTTTGAAAACAAAAGCCCATACCATTTTACGGCATTTTCCATATCAGTATTGAAGAAATATGAATCTCCAAGTCGTTGAAGCACATGTTGTGAATCATCCCCTTTGTTAGCGAGACTTTCATATTGTTTCGCTGCTCTTGCGTATAGAAGATTTTCAAAATTGATATCGGCATCATTATACTTCAATTGGGCCTGGGTCGCAGCGATGAACAACAGGAAAATTAAGCTTGAATATGTCTGTATCCTTTTCATCCTAGTAAAATCTTGGGGATTTAAGTCGCTTTTCTACTGTCTTAAACTCATATCGAAGAAAAATCTCGTGAGAGCCGGTAGTAAAATCGGTAAGGTCCGAAGTAGTTAAATCATAGGCATATCCCAAACTTAAATCTGGGGAAATTTGAACCCCTAATAAGGCAGAAAACGAGTCATCCCATCTATAGGCCAAACCAAAATTGAAAGTTTCCTTTAGTAAAGCATTGGCCGAAATATCGGCTATAACGGGAGCTCCAGGCACCCATTTCACAAAAAAGGCGGGTTTGAACTTTACATCAGGTGTCAAATCAATGATTTTCCCTCCGATTAAAAAGTAATGCAGGCGTTCTGTTGCTATTTCCTGTTCCTGACCATCGTAATGCTCTTCGGAGAAAAAATTGGGAACGGCCAATCCCAGATAACTGGACTTGGTATGATAATAAACTCCGGCTCCAACGGTTGGAAAGAACTTGTTTTCAATATTATTCTGAAAGGCAATATCCGGATTTTGAACTCTACCTTCATTAAAGTCCACATTGAACAAACGTCCTCCTGCTTTTAATCCAAAAGAAATGCGTCTGTTCTCTTCATCCAATTTTAGGGTATATGAAAAATTACCATCCACAAAAAACTCGGAAGACGGTCCCAAAGCATCATTGGAAATCACAAGGCCCAGTCCAACGTTATTTCCCATGGGTCCATCCACGGCCATCACTTGCGTAGTAGGTGCGCCATTGATTCCCACCCATTGGGAGCGATGCAAAACTAAAGCCGTAAGGTGACCTCTAGAACCTGCATATGCTGGATTCACACTCAAGGTATTGAACATATATTGCGTAAACTGAGGGTCCTGTTGAGCGGAACCTATGCATACGCTAAAGAGCATGAGGACTAGACAGCTATATTTTTGTCGTCTTTTCATTTGTGCTTTTCTTTCAACTTTTTCCATCCCCTCCCTTTTATCTGTTGATGTACAACCAATCTGTTCTCGGTTCTGAACCATCCCCTAAATCGAGTACGTAGTAATATGTTCCAACTGGCAATTGTTGGCCCTTCTGTACCGTGGCTCGACCATTGGAAATACCATCCCAATCATTATTATAAGAGCGTTGTTCAAAGACAATATTTCCCCATCGGTTAAATACTTGGAGTACATTGTTCGGGTATCTGGTAATGCAGTCAATGGTAAAGGTTTCATTAACCCCGTCACCATTGGGTGAAAATTCGTTGTAGACTATTAAACATGAAGGTTCCACCGCCGCTTGGTCGCTATTGTTCGTGTCATTGGTATCAAATTGATCCACAAACACCAAAGTTGCTATGTTTAGATAATCGTTTATATCCAAAACTTCTACGGTAATGGTCAAATTAGCTGAAACAAAAGCTGGTAGGTTTTCAATTTCCCAGAATCCGGAGAGTTCATCATAACTGCCCGAATCCGTTTGCGAACTAACCAAGCGATAACCAGAAGGTAACCGGTCTTCAATCCCAATATTTGTGGCTTCCATATTTCCTTCATTGGTGACGACAATAGTAAAAACCACTTCGTCTCCAATTTGGGGGGTTGGATTATCCACAGATTTGACAATTGAAATATCGGTAGTTTGGGGCACCACCAAGGCGGTCGCTTCGTCATCATCGGCAAGCCCGTCACCCAAATCATCTTGGGAAAGGTCGCTATTTGGATCGCTATCTGGGTCCGCAAAATCACTCGTTGTGATTTCGGCGACATTCAAATACTCATCCATTGTACCCGTTGGGGCATTCACAGTCACCAGAATGACAAGAGTTTCTGTGCTACCGCTAAAAACAGGTCCACTAACGGACCAAATACCAGTTTGCTCATTATATACTCCAGCCGTGGTCACATGAGACTCATAGGTATATCCGCTAGGTAACAAATCTGTAACCGTTACTCCCGTAGCATCATTGGGGCCCTCATTACTTAAACTCAATGTGAATTCCACAATATCCCCAACATTGGGAGATGCATTGTCGACGGTTTTTGTGAGAGATACATCCGCTAATCCATTTGGAACAGGAATTACTGAGTCTTGGTCATCTTCGGAATCCAGATTATTATCCGGTGTGGAATCAGGGTCAAAAGTATCGACTGCGATCAGTTCCACAGTATTGGCATATCCTCCAGTAGGTAGTACGCCAACCGTTATCTGTAAAGTTTCTGTTGTTCCGTTGGTTAGACTGTTTATGGACCAAGCTCCTGTAACATTGTTATAATTTCCAAAGGAAGGACTGGCCGAAACAAAGGAATACCCCGAGGCGAGTACATCCTCAATAACCAAGTCGGCGACATCATTAGGTCCAGCATTGTTAACCGATATGCTAAAAACGATTTCATCTCCAACCGAAGGGCTTAAATCATTGACTGATTTTGTAATCGAAATATCTGCTAGAGTTCTTGGTGTGGTCGACTGTTCATCTTGATCATCCTCTGAAAGGATATTGTTGCCTGGTGTAGAGTCTGGGTCTCTTTCTATGGAGGAGATAACTTCAGCAACATTCGTATAATTTCCTGTTGGATTTACCTGAGCTGTCAGATTTAGAATAGCCGAAGAACCTCCTGCTATTGTTCCAATGTTCCAAAGACCCGTTGCCGAGGAATACGTTCCTCCCGAATCATCCGAAACATAGGTGTATCCCGATGGTAGAGCATCAGAAACCACTACGCCTGTGGCATCGCTCAGACCATCATTGATTACTGCAATCGTGAATGTTACATTTTCCAGCACATCTGGAAACTCATTATCCACTGTCTTTTGTAAGGATAAATCTGCCGATGGAAGTGGTGTTGTACCCGCACTGTCCTGATCATTTTCGGTGACTACATTATTGTTAGGTGTTGAATTGGGGTCTAAATTGCTCGAGGAGAATACTTCTGTTACATTGAAGTAATCCCCAGAAGCATTTACGGTTGCCACCAAGTTCAACGTTTCGGTGGTGCCATTAGGAATTACCCCGTTCAATTGCCAGATTCCCGTGTTTTGATCATACACGCCAGCTGTCCTGCTATTGGAAACATAGGTATATCCTGAAGGTAATAGGTCCAAGACCTCAACTCCGGTAACATCACTTGGTCCTGTATTCGATATACTAATACTAAAAACCACTTGATCTCCCACGAAAGGAGAAAGCACATCAACAGACTTCCTAAGAATCAAATCAGATACCAAAACCGGTACCGGCTCTATGGTCTGCTGATCATCTTCCGTTTCGTCATTATTGGCTGGGTCTGAGTCTACATCTTCTTCTGTTAGCTGTGTTAGCTCAGCAGTGTTGCTATAATCGCCATTTGGGAGGACGTTTGCCGTAAGTGTAAGTGTTTCGGTAACGCCATTCGCCAAATTTCCTAGGGTCCAAAATCCATTCAAGGGTTCATAAACTCCATTGGATGGCACGGCACTGACAAATCCATATCCAGAAGCCAAAAAATCAGTTACAACCACATTGGTCGCATCACTGGGTCCATCATTGGTTACGGAAATTGTGAACACAATGGGGTCTCCTACGTTGGGTGTGAGATCGTCTGCTGTTTTGGTAACAGAAATGTCGACCAAAGGATTAGGGGCAAGGGTTATGGCATCTTGATCATCCTCGGACAAAACCCCATTGTTTGGAGTGGAATCCAAATCCAATTGATCATGATTAGTTATCTCCGCTGTATTCGTATACACCCCAGCCGTATTTACCGTAGCGGTAATGCTCAAGCTTGCGGAATTCCCACTAGGAAGCGTTCCTACATTCCAAAGACCACTCACATTATCATAAGCTATACCACCATCATCAGAATCATATGCAAATCCTGAAGGTAAAATATCGACTACCTGTACGGTCGTCGCATCATTAGGACCATCATTAGTTAATGTCAATGTAAAAACCACATTCGTATTGACATCGGGATTTAAATTATCCACCGTTTTACTTAGTGAAAGATCAATTATCTCAACAGGGGTAACGATTACCTCATCTTGATCATCTTCACTACCGACATTATTATTAGGAGTCGAGTCGACATCAAAAGCATCCGAAGCAACAATTTCAACTGTATTGGTGTAAATTCCAGTAGGATTCACCAAAACATCAATCAATAAAGTTTCATTTGATCCACTTGATACGGTACCCACGTCCCAAACCCCTGTTAGTTCATCATACAATCCTGCCGTTGTGCTAAACAGTACAAAGTCAAACCCAGTTGGAAGCAAATCAGATACTTCGACATTGGTGGCATCGTCCGGACCTCCGTTAAAAACTGTAATTTGGAAGGTTATTTCCTCTCCGACATTGGGTGAAAGGTCGTTACCCACAACCGATTTTGTCAAAGACAAATCGGCTTGTATTGGTGAAGCTGAAATGTTATCCTCATCATCCTCACTCTGATCCCCATCGTCGTTGTTGGGGGTGCTATCCAAGTCAAATTGGTCACTTGCCACTACTTCGGCAATATGGGTAAACTCATCTGCAACTCCAGTAGGGGTCTGGACGGTAGCATTGAATGTAAGACTGATAGAAGTGCCTGCCGGAACGGTCAACCCTGTCCAAGAAATGATATTGGATATAAAACTAAAGGTCCCGCTATCACTAATTGCTGTTATACCATTATATCCATTGGGAACCAAATTCTCTATAGAAACCCCGGTGGCAGCTAAGGCGCCAGAATTATTCAAGTTAACCGTAAAGGTGACCACATCCCCAATATCTGGAGTAGGATCGCTTACCCCTAAGTTAAGTTCCAAATCAATTCCCAATACCGTTATTTCAACTGTATCTGTGGCAGGGACGCAAACACCATCCGAAACGGTCCATTGAAAAATATAATCTCCGGCGGTAAGTCCAAAAACCTCGGTATTCTCATTATTGACATTATCAAAACTGGCTGTACTAGGACCTGAAATTTGTGCCCATGTTCCTGTTCCCAAGGTTGGAGTTGTAGCATTAAGAAAAACCGAAACCCCTTGATTTAGGGTTTGATTGGAACCCGCCTCAGAAGTACATTGCCCTTGCACCGTTTGGAATGCCAACACCATGAAAAGCAAAAACAGAATGAGATTTCCATTTCTTTCTTGGATTTGAATTCTGCTCATAGTACAGAGAATAGAGGTTGATCTTACTTGTAAGAATCTTTAAACATATCCGAAATTCAGCACCAAAAAGAAATTATGTTGTATTTCATCGATCATTTGTGGTGAATCATCTGTTAATCGATGAGTGGCCTCGCCGAATTTTGATTTCTTTTTCCACAAATCCTGCATAGAAGACCATTCCTTGTACTTCATCTTCCATTATTTCAGTGAAAAATGTAAACAAAAACAAATACTGCGACGAAATACCATCAACGGTCGTTTATGAATTAATAGTTCTATGAAAAATTGTTCTCTTTTTTTAATGGTTTTGGCTTTTACCCTTATTGGGTGTAGTAGTGAAGATGAAGTTGCCCTTCCCAATGAAGTACCACAAGCTCGAGACTGTACTTCAACACATCCTTTGGTAGGTGAATCACGAAGACTTCGAGTTAGTACTTCTTATGGTATCAGCGGAAGGGTCACTGTCATTTCCGACTGTGAAATCCAGCTCACTAATTTCTTTTACAACGGCTCTGGCCCAGCTGTGAGTGTGTATGGTGGCACCAATGGCAATTTCGAAGATGGAATAAGTTTGAGTGAACCCATACAGGGGCGAAGGTTCGAAGACGAGACATTGAGTGTTTTTTTACCAGAAGGCACCACCCTCGATGAAATAAACAGTATTAGTATCTGGTGCTTTCAATTCAATATTGACTTTAGTTCCGCCAGTTTTGAGTAATAAAACTAGATTGTGTTTTCATTGTTTTGATTCAGGTGGAATTCTAACAGAGGACCAGTAAGTATATCATACTTTGTTGGATAAGTTCGATCAACAAACTAGAAATACCGGCAATAAAAGGTGCATTGGCTTTCTTATCTGATCTCACATTAACACCCGTTATCGGGACTACACCTATTTTAATTGGGAAAAGAAGTTGTCAGTCTTGAAATTGAAAAATTACCCGTGGGGTCCCTAGAAATTACTTCTATTACATACTCTAAATTTGGCTCAACAAGAATTGGTTCCACCGTTGTTTCTGTCAGATTCATAGATTCAAAAATAGACTCCCCTTCCTCCAAAACCGAAACATCAAAGGTTAATTCATCTCCATCTTCATCATTTCCTATCCAAGTAATTATCATTTCTGAAGGTCCCGAATCAAAATCCGCTGTAATTTCTGCCGCATATGGTGCAAAATTACTTGTTGGGGTTCCAGGTGTGGTAAAAGAGAAAGTATCCCCATTGGTTTGACCATCGTCATTTACAGCCACCACCAGCCAAGTATAGGTTTGACCTCTGTCCAAAACCACTTCAGTTTGAAGGGCGTTTAAGGAATTTCTAAATACTTCGCTAGCACCCTGATTTACAATAAGGGTATAACTTTGAGCTAAATTTGCCGCATTCCACTGAAATGCAACCTGTACCTTAGTGTCGTCCTCAGTGACTTCCTCATATTCTGAACAAGGTTCTCCATTTTCAGGCAGAACCCCAACCGCCTTTCCTGGAGGATTTACTTGATTTACTGGAGGCGGGTCAACAGGAGTACTACCTTCATCTCCTCCGCTGCTGCATGATACCAGAAAACCAATCGACAAAACAACAATTAGAATGATTAAAAACTTTCCTTTTCTCATCTTTTCACTATTTTAAGGTTTTCTTCAAGCCCTTTATCCGTTATTATCTGGAATATGTAAATACCGGATTCCAAAGACGATATATCCAAACTATTTTGTCTTTGATTAAATTCAAGATTTCTTACAAGTCGCCCCCCCAAACTATAAATCCTAATGTTGAGTTTATTGCTACTGGTAAGAAGATTGATATATGATTCTGAAATCGTTGGATAAATTTGGATGTCGCCCCCAATAAAAAAGCTGTCGGTAATCTTGCCCTGACAATCACTCTCTCCAGAAATGACCACTTCATTTTGTCCAATTAGATTTTCTAAGGTTATTGTCTGAGGACCAGTATCCTCAAACGTATAGTTAGTGTTTTGCCCGTTGATGGAAATCGAATAGGTTTTGCTACCCGATACGGTATATGAAACCTTTCTTTGATCAGAGTTAAATTGAGACCTTCTTGCACTAACAACATCTATTCCGTTCACTGAAACCCCAAATGTTCGCTCAAACAAAATGTCAGGGATAGAGATTGTTACCAAATAACTTCCAACTGATAAATCATTTACTTCAAAATCTGTATCAGAATCAATCTCCAGAAATTCATTTGATGCGCCATTACCTTCCACCAAAATGTTTAATAAATAGCCTGAAATGTTCGTTCTTACTTCTATCGTTCCATCCGTACTTCCCACACAACTTGGAGTAGAAACATTTACCTGAATGGCATCATTGGGAATAGAATCACAGCCATTTTCGTTTACTGCCACTCCAGGTAAGGTATTGAGACAATCATCTTTATGATCAAAAATCCCATCATTATCATTGTCTTCATTACATAAAGGGGCTTCTCCTTCATCATTTATGATCCATCCGTAGGTATCTATTATAAATTGTCGCTCGCTGGTAGCCTCACAAAAAAAGCTGGTTCCCGCATCAAAGGTCAAACCATTGGTTAAACTTTGTGTTGACCACCCTCTTAAAATAGCATCATAGGCGTCAATAGAAAGGGAAGCTCCCGTAAACATATTGGAAATATCGGATACCACTTCAATATCCCAATTGCCCAAATTTTGATCAAAACTACTTGCTTCGAAAAACATAAATGCCATGTCTGTCACCAAAGAAACATTCCAATTGCCAATGTTTTGGTTGAAAGAAGTCGCATTTGCAAACATCGCATTCATGGTATTTACTTTACCTACATTCCATGAACGGATATTTTGATTGAATGTAGATGCACCAAAAAACATATTGAGCATATCTGTCACATTGGAAACATCCCAGCTATTCAAATTTTGATTAAAACTACTAGCATCCTGAAACATAGCTCTCATACTCTCCACATTTGAAACATTCCAACCACCTATATCCGCATTGAAATCTTGAGCCGTAGAAAACATGAATGACATATCCCTAACGTTATTTACTTCCCAGGAGCTAATGTCCTGGTCAAATCGAAAACAATCCGCAAACACCCCGCTCATCTGTTCAATGTTTGATACATCCCATTCAGCAAATGAAGTTGCCCCGGTCATAGCATAACAACCGTTGAACATGGAATTCAAATTTGTGGCGGTATCCAGAAGAGGAGTATCCAAGGCAGTTACTTGCATTTCGGTACAGTTCAGAAAAGCAAATTCCATAGAAGTCCATTCAATTAACCCCCATTTCTCAACCGCTATCAGCTTTTTATTGTCCAAAGGTGAATCATCCGCCCACGTAGAACCAAAAAAGTACATTCTAGGAAAATCTCCTGATATGCTCACTTTGTAGGTTCCCGGGATTGCATAGGTATGGGCTATGTCTCCTGTAACTGACGTGTCCACCATGCCATCACCCCAATCTATAGTATAATTATATGTCTCTCCGGGAAATGTTGGAATAGCAATTTGATTATCTGCAGATCCTCCGGGGTTATCTGTTTTCCAAACCGTAACAAATAGACATTCAGAATTAGAACCCCCATCCGTAATTGACCATCCATAGGTATCGATAATGGTCTGTCTTTCCAATCCTGACGCACAATATTGGGCATCTCCGGCACTAAAACTCAAATTACTTTGTAAACTTGGCAAACCACCCCAACCTTTTAATAGTTTGTCGTAATTTAAGGTTGACAGTGCTGTTCCCGTTAGAAAGAATTCTAGATTGGTAACATTCGAAACATCCCAACTTCCTAAATCCTGGTCGAATGAAGAAGCATTGAAAAACATACTATCCATATCTGTAATACCGGAAACATCCCACGTACTCAAATCCTGATTGAAGCTCTGCGCATCAAAAAACATCAAGGCGGTATTCTCCGCCCTAGTAAGTTGCCAACTTCCAAGGGGTTGATTAAAAGTCGCATTCCCCAGAAACATCCCTTCCATTCTGACCACATTTGAAACATTCCAACCATCTATATTTTGATTGAAACTGTTGGCTGTTCTAAACATATAAGCCATATCATCAACCATGGAAACATTCCATCCGCCAATATCTTGATTGAACGAAATAGCTCCACTAAACATATTGACCATCCTAGTTACATTAGAAACATTCCACCCTCCAATGTTTTGATTAAAACTACTTGCTCCTAAAAACATAGCCCCCATGTCAGAAACATTGGAAACATTCCACCCTCCAATATTTTGATTGAAGAGTGGAGTATCTGTAAATACCCCGAACATCTCATTTACATTGCTTACTTCCCAATTAGAAAAGCTGGTATTCCCTATGAGACTGGAACAACCCCGAAACATGTATAGCATATTGGTTACGTTGGACAAATCTGGAACGTCTGGAGCTTTAACATCCAAATTTGAACATCTGGCAAAAGCATCAGCCATGGAAGACCACTCAATGGTCCCCCACTCATCAACTGATATTATTTTTTCGTAGTCTTTCGCTTCACCCTCTGGGAAAAAATTAAAGTAAATCCTAGGAAAATCTCCTGAAATGGAAACTTGATAGGTTCCGGGAGAAGCATACGTATGGGTAATGTCACCGGTGACATTGTCATCAGAAGTACCGTCTCCCCAGTAGATGGAATAGCTATAGGTCTCCCCAGGAAACGTCGGGATTGTAATTTGGTTGTCCGAAGATGCACCGGGATTATCAGTTTTCCACGTGGTCACAAAAGGGCAATTTCTACCATTATCGGTAATTGTCCATCCAAAATTGTCAATCAAACCCTGCCGGCTTGTCTCACCATCACAGAATCCGCTATTGCCAGCATCAAATTGAACATTGCGCTGTAATGTCGTAAGACTTGCCCAGCCGTTTAACGTAGTGTCATAATTTAAAAATGACAATTCCGTGTTGGTAAACATACTGGCCATAGTAACCACCTGTCCAATATCCCAATCCCCTAAATCTTGGTCAAATTCTACTGCATCAGCAAACATACTCGACATATCCGTCACCTTGCTGACATCCCAATTATTCAAGGGCTGATTAAATACTTGGGTCAAACCAAACATTCCTGCCATATTGGTTACATTACCAACATTCCAGTTACTTATATCTTGATTAAAAGACCCCGCCATATTAAACATAAAACCCATATCTTGGACACTTGAAGTATTCCAAGAACCTATGGGTTGATTGAAAAAATCAGCCATCACAAACATGCCACTCATATCTGTGACATTTGAGGTATTCCAATTACTAATATCTTGATTGAATATTAATGCAGACGAAAACAATTCTGACATATTAGTTACCGAGCCAGTAACCCAATTATTAAATGCACTGTTTCCTTGAAGAGAAGTACAAGACATGAACATTTGTCTCATGGAAGAAACATTGGATAAGTTTGGAACATCCGTCGCCACAATATCCATATTTTCGCAAGCTGCAAATGCTGCCTCCATGGAACTCCATGCTATATTACCCCATTGCTCAATGGTTAGAAGCTTATCCCCATCTCCACCAAAATTGAAATAAATTCTTGGAAAGTCTCCGGTAATCGAAACTTGATACGTTCCTATTGAGGAGTAGGTATGGGTAATATCGCCTGTAACGTTAGAATCACTTGTTCCATCTCCCCAATCCACATTGTAATTATACGTTTCCCCAGGAAACGTTGGAATTATAATTTGATCGTTAGCTGAGTCACCAAAATTGTCGGTTTTCCAGGTAGTTACAAAAGCTTGCGAAAAAATAAAATTGAAAGAAAAAAGAAGAAGAGTAGTAAGGTAATTTTTTATCATAAAACAGATTTGCTTACTGAAAATAAAGATAAATTTCCATATCACAATATGAATTAGATAGCGTTTTCCAATAATTCGTTTAACTGCTCCATACCCCAATTGCCCCCTAAAAAAGTAACCTGAAAGCTATCAGGTCTTTAGCTATTCCACCACGAATTATGTTCTATTGAAAAAAATTCATAATATAGAGCACGATAGGTTTCAAATAATCAGCTAAATAACAGCAGAATAGTACACAATGAAAACGTTAGGTGAATCAATTTCCAAAAGTCTATGGTTCGTTTTTACCTTGTGCATGGTAATTGGTTATGCCCAACAAAATTCAATGGATAACAAATCCACTTTAACCATAAGCTACCCTCTTAGTTCCACCGTTTGGGAGACCAATGAACCTGCCAAATTGCAATGGAAGACACAAAATATAGATTCCTCTAAATCCATTCGCTTCTTTTTGTTGCGAAACAAAACCGTAGTTCAAGAATTGGGAAGATTTAAAAATAGTGGGGATGCACAAGGCATCCAACTTGCCAAGAATGTGGGTTCTGGGGACAACTATCAGGTGATGGGGATTGAATTATTCCCAGACAACAAGGACCAAATTGCTAAATATGCCACTTCTTTTTTTTCAATAAGGAATAAAGAGGCAGATTTGCGCAAAGAACAGTTTGAACAGGCCAGAAACAATTCCATCGCCGCAAATGTTCAAGGAAGAAAATCAAGAAAGGAACCCATACCCAACCCTCCACTTCCAAAAGAATTTGAAGGTCGTAGAATATCGTATGTCAAAAACCTAACTTTTGATACGGAACGGCTAAAAGTAAAGGTATGGGATCATCAAGAAGAGGATGGGGATATTGTTTCCATATACCTTAACGGAAACCTGGTACTGTCCAAACATCTGTTGACCAACAGCCAGCAAGAATTTGACATTGAATTGGATTCGGAAAAGCCCAATGACTTTTTATTGTATGCCCATAACTTGGGGGAAGTATCCCCAAATACAGTTTCCGTGGAAATCACAAGCGACAAAAAATCAGAAAAAATGACTCTAAATTCCTATTTAAGAAGTTGTGAGGCTGTATTGATAAGTGTAAAAAAATAGAATTTTATTGGGTAACAAAATTATCGTTGTCTTTGTCTTCAATCCAGTTATACTCAATCTCTTTGGCAACCTTTCTTGCAAATTCGATTCCATGTTTATCGGCTAAAAAACCTAAGGCCATATCCATACCCGCACTTACTCCCGAAGATGTGTAATATTTTCCATCCACGACCCATCTCGCTTTTTTATCCCAATCAACACTACCATTTTGGGAAGTAACCCAAGAAAATGCCCTTTTGTTTGAGGTCGCTCTTTTTCCATCCAAAAGCCGCGTTTTGGCAAGAAGCACGCTCCCCGTACAAACCGAAAGTACATAATCACTTGACTCGGAGAGTTCCTTTATCTTATTGATAAGTAATGGATTGTCCACTTCACTTCGAGTGCCCAAACCACCTGGAATCAGAACTATATCAGGTTTTATTTCAACGTTCGTGAGCTTTTCGGTCATGATTGGAACTCCATGTCGGTTTGATATAATTCCTCCTTCAAGGGAGTAAAAATTAAGTCGATATTGATCTACTAATCGACCAAAAATCTCCGCAGGACCAAAAACATCCAAGGTTTCGTAATCTTCAAATAGTATGACCGCAACTTCCATAATTTTTTCATTTTTAGGAGAACCGACCGCTTTTTGTGCATTTGAACTAGACACACTTAAGAGCATTAAGGTCAAAATGGGAATTCCCCTTTTAAAGAAAAACTTTGAAAACATATCCTTTTCAGTATTTAAGACGAATAGCGAATCGTTTTATTGAACCCTTACTTCACCCTCTAATCGACTGATTAATACAAGGCTGAAAATTATGCAGACCAATTTCTGTTTATTATGCGTAAGATATAAAAGGTATTTAAAAAAGAAAAGGGCTTGATAACCAAACAGTTAACAAACCCTTACCGTACCTTGGGTGGGAATCGAACCCACACTCCCGAAAGAACTGGATTTTGAATCCAGCGCGTCTACCAATTCCGCCACCAAGGCCTAAAAATAGACTCCCCATTAAAATGGGACTGCAAAGCTAAAAAATACTTCCTATTTGCAAAACTAAAATTTCACATTTATCCTTTAGCAAGCCGAATAAATTTTTAAATTTGCACCTCTTTTGAAAAAAAGCTTTTTAAAAAACTAGACAACAAGAGGTTAGAATGCCGTATCAAGTTCCAGAACCCAAAATTTTTGCCTGTACCCAAAGTACAGTTTTGGCTGAAAAGATAGCGAAGTCCTACGGTGCAGATTTGGGCAAGGTGCGCTTTTCCAGATATAGCGATGGAGAATTTCAACCCTCATTTGAAGAATCTATTCGAGGGGCACGAATTTTCATCATTGGTTCGACCAATCCTGGGCCGGAAAACTTGATGGAAATGTTGTTGATGTTGGATGCAGCAAAAAGGGCTTCGGCTAGGCATATTACCGCGGTTATGCCCTATTTCGGATGGGCCCGTCAAGACCGAAAGGATAAACCTAGAGTGCCTATTGCCGCTAAATTGGTAGCCAAAATGTTGGAAACCGCTGGGGCGACACGAATCATTACCATGGATCTCCATGCGGATCAGATTCAAGGGTTCTTTGAAAAACCTGTGGACCATTTGTTTGCCTCTACGCTATTTTTACCCTATTTGCGTGAATTGAATTTGGATAACTTATGTATTGCCTCACCTGATATGGGAGGTTCTAAAAGAGCGTATGCCTATTCAAAAGCGTTGGAAAGCCATGTGGTTATCTGTTATAAGCAAAGAGCCAAGGCCAACGTCATTTCACACATGGAATTAATTGGTGACGTTACAGGTAAAAATGTGGTATTGGTGGATGACTTGGTTGACACAGCGGGCACTCTAACTAAAGCTGCAGATTTGATGATAGAAAGAGGAGCAGTAAGTGTAAGAGCTATCACGACTCATGGCCTGCTATCAGGTGATGCGTATGAAAAAATAGAGAACTCAAAATTGACAGAACTAATCGTTACAGATTCTATCTCCGTGAAAAAATCCCACGGTAAAGTAAAAGTTTTAAGCTGTTCCGATTTGTTCGCTGATGTCATGCATCGTGTACATCATAACACGTCAATTTCATCTAAATTTTTAATGTAAATTTTTTAATTCAATATAATGAAGTCAATTACAATCAAAGGATCCCAAAGAGAAAGCGTGGGCAAGGTTTCTACCAAAGCCTTACGTAATGCTGGAAAGGTCCCTTGCGTACTGTACGGAGGGGAAAATCCATTACACTTTTCAGCTGATGAACTCGCGTTCAAAAACTTAGTGTACACTCCCAATGCCCATACAGCGGTAATTGAATTGGAGGATGGCCAAAAATTAGAGGCCGTATTGCAGGACATTCAGTTCCACCCGGTAACTGACAAAATCCTTCATATTGATTTTTATCAATTATTCAAGGATAAGCCAGTAACCATGAACATCCCTGTACGTTTGGAAGGAAATTCCCCAGGGGTACGTAACGGTGGACGTTTGCTTTTCAGAAAGCGTAAGCTATCCATTAAGGCTTTGCCGGATTTGCTTCCTGATTTTATCACAGTGGACATCTCTAAACTACGAATTGGGGGAACCATTGCCGTAGAAACTCTTTTAAGTGATGATTTTACTATCATGCATCCAGATAGTACCGCAGTGGTTCAAGTGAAAGCTTCAAGGACCTCAGTTGATGATGCTGAGGAAGAAGAGGAAGAAGAGGAATCAGCAGAAGGTGCAGAGACTGCAGAAGGTGGAGAAGCCGCTGCTCCAGAGGCTGCCGCTGCAGAATAAATCCATCTCAAATTATAATAGAGCATCCCCTAAGAATACAATTAGCGGGATGCTTTTTTATTTTTGAAGGAACCAAAATACTATGTGGTATTTCTTAAAGCGCCTTTTTGGAAATAAATCAACAATTCTTGAGGAAACGAACGACATGAAAAAATTCTTAATCGTTGGTCTGGGTAACATCGGATTGGATTACGATGAAACCCGACACAATATTGGTTTCAAGATTTTGGATTTTATGGCTTCCCAAGAAGAATTTTCATTTGAAACTGCCAAATTGGGGGCTATTGCTTCATTCAAACATAAAGGAAAGAGTGTCCTCTTCTTAAAGCCTTCGACCTATATGAACTTAAGCGGTAAAGCGGTTAAGTATTGGCTGGAAAAAGAGAAAATTCCCTTGGAAAATCTCTTGGTCATTACAGACGATCTCAACCTTCCTTTCGGCACACTACGACTTAAAGGCAAAGGCAGCGACGGTGGACATAATGGTCTAAAAGATATTCAGAATGTACTGCAAACCTCTCAATACCATCGATTTCGCTTTGGGGTAAGTGCTAATTTTGGTCAAGGTAGACAGGTAGAGTATGTGCTTGGCAAATGGAATGAAGAGGAACAAAAGGTTTTACCCGAAAGATTAAAAAGGGCATCGGAACTTATCAAATCCTTTGTTTTTGCAGGTGCAAAAAACACCATGAACCAATACAATGGAACCTAGAATTATAGAGTTCTAAATTCAAATACCCCGGAGTCAGAAGTATTTCCTTCGGAATCAGTTGTTATTACTCGCCAGAAATAAACCGTACTATCCGATACGGCAACCGAGATTTGTGAGGTCAATCCATCAAAGGTTCCCAATGATGTCGTTGGAGGGTTTTGATCGGAGAAAAACACTTCATACGCTGTTATGTCATTTTCAACATCCGCCCCTAGCCAATCCAAAACCACTTCGTTTGAAGTATTTGGGGATACAGTGGACCCTGAAATGGGGCTTTCCAATTGTGCCGGAAAGGGAGCATAGGTCGTCTGCGACCCAGAGTTGTAAAAAAGCCATGTTTCGCTGGTCGCGCTTTGACTGGATTGCGAATTCGAAGAAGTTACGGTCCATGAATAGGGTGTTCCCTTATTTATGGAGACACTGGCCGAGGTAGAGGCTGTATTGATCGTTTGTGGGCTATTTGTATTCAGGTTAACGACGGTGAGCCTATAGCTTTCCGTATTTTCGGAGGTTTGCCATTCAAATGTAACCTGACTTAGCTCTTCATTTATACTCACCCCAGTTGTGCATTCTGAATTCTCTTCGGGAAAAACCAGCAATACTGCCCCAGGTGTTGGAGGTGGATCGTCATTTCCGCCACAGGAAGTGATGAGTATCCCTATTAAAGTTAGAAATATAAACTGCTTCATTGTTTTATCATTTTAAATACATCCTTAAATCCATCTCCTTCAATTCGCAGGATGTAGGCCCCGGTAGACAGGGAAGAAAAATCCATTAGCACTTCGCTTCCACTGATTGTTTTAGTGTCTACCATCACTAATCTACCTGTGTTTGAATACACCTGAATATTCACACTTCCTGTAAGTTCATTCAGAAAAAGTTTGGTTTCTGAGCCAACAGGATTTGGATACAAAATCCCTACTGTACCCACTATAAAAGTTTTCGTGTAGGTGCCTTGACACGGAAGATTTGTGAAAACCCTTAAGGTGTTCAGTCCATTTTTTAAATCTAATTGTATTTGGGAGTCTTCAGTTTGGGTTACCAATCCATTCAGCTCCACATTATATAAAGTACCGCCTGTCATGGTTAGAGATGCAATACTATCTTCTACCAAGGATACCACTGACAACGGTTCCGGTTCCGTAAGGATAATATCAAAACAAGTTTCTTGGTACGTTATGGTTCCATCGGTTGCAGAAATACATAGACTATACGTTCCGGCGCTTAGGTTTTCAAATAATCCAGAGGATGTAAAGTTAGCATTCAGGGGAGTAACACCATCATCCAAAATGGCTGTATACGCTAATGCCATATTTGCTGCTTGGATTTCCACAGAACCATCGTTATTATTCCTACATGATTCGCTATTGATTTCCACTAGAAAGTTGTTTGCAGGCAAACGGTTCACAGGACATCCCGAGGTATCCACTTCAACTCCTTTAGGGGTTCCCAAACATAGGTCATCCCCATCATCAAAAACACCATCCTCATCATCATCTGGGCGAAAACTCCCTTCTACACAGATTTCCAGGGAAAATGATTGAATGACCCCACCATCTCCAGGAGCAGTATCTCGCACTTCCAAAGTCCATTCCCCCATGGGTGATTCACCAATAAAGGCTGATAAACTACTGATAGGTGCTACCGTTCCAGAAATTACGGGGTTCCCAGAACATGTGATTTCCACGCCATCGTCATCGAAGGTGGCGTTAATGTTGTTTAAATCGCCACAAGTATTGGCCAAGAGAGCAACCCTGGTACCGGTAGGAGAAATTAGGGTTACAATCAAATCACCAACATAGGTGTGGTCTATGACCAGCTCTACATTTACATCCGCAATGGGCAACCCCTCGATAAACTGAATAGTCGCTGTTCGCGTAGAAACCCCAGCTTGAGAGATGGAAATGGGGGTATCAGTGGTTTCTTTGGTTTGGCAATCAATATTTATTGTAGTAAAAGAAAATGGCGTACTAAAAGTACCTTGCCCACAGCTATTTTGAGGGCGTACTCTCCAAAAATATGTTGTTTCAGGAAGCAAGGTATTTGGCTTGTATGTGTTCAACAGTGTATTTTCGGACTCTACGATATTACTAAAACCGATGTCGGTAGCTATTTCAATATCATAACTACTGTTGTTTACATCCGCCTGCCAATTTAACACCACTCCTAAAGACACATTGGAAGCAGCATCCGTAGGAGCAAGCAAGGTAACGTCTGAAAATGTAGAGGTAAGAACACTTACTTTAAGCTCCACCTCGGTGGTTTGCGAAGCAGAGACTGCCCGTACCGGAATTGTATATTCCCCTGGGGCGACTGCGTTTGTTCCAGATAAAGTTAAATCCGCTGAAGTATTGGTGCTGCTTTGAGATGGCGAAAACAAAGCTGACATTCCTGCTGGCACATCAGCAGAAAAAGTAGAAGTTTCACTAAAGCCATTAAAAGTCTCATATGCAAAGGGGATTATTAAGTTGTTTGGCTCACATACCTCGAAGGACAACGTTTCGAAATCTAAGGCCACATCAGTTGCTTCTAGGGTAAAATTAGAACTGTTAACAGCGAAGAAAATATTATCATGTGCTTTAATCATGATTCTCGCCGCAGTGGTAGCGTTTCCGGGAAGTAATACTTCTTCACTTCCGTCATTTAGTGTGTTTTCCACCAACGTAATTGGAAAGGTATTACCTCCATCAGTACTAAGAAAAATGTCCACGGTTTGGGCATTGATAGGTAAAGCATCGGTATTGGCCACGTCCCAGACAACTGTTTGCGCTGTCCCTGCCTGGTACGTCACATTACTGGCTTGTGAAGTAACACTGAATGGACCAGCCGAATTAATCACTTGAACATCCAAAATATCAGATATCACCTGCCCTCCTCCAGAAGCATTATCTCTAACGGTAAGTGCAAAACTTAAGTCCCTTTGTATGTTGGAAACTGTTTCCCAAGCTCCATTTTCGGGAGGACTGGTCTGTGTCAAATTGCCTTGTAAAACTCTTGAAAGTCTAGGAAAATAGCGCGCGGGGTCAGTGGATGGTGGTAATGACCTAAAATTAGCCCCCACTGGATTTTCGGGACCAAAAGTACTTGTGGTCACAACGCCATCATTAATTTGTTCCCAGGTATACGTGAGCACATCTCCTGGGTCCGCATCACTGGCTACCCCTTCCAAAACGAATGCGGTCCCTTTGGGAATAACAAAATCCCCTATTGGTGTTACCGTCGGCGGAGTATTGGAGAGAATCGAAGGAGTTCCACAACTCACCGTTCCTAAATAGTTCCGAATTTGAACAATGCTGTTATAGTGAAAGTAATCATCACCATTGGGTTGTACATCATTTCCGGGCACTATTCCGGCATAGCCCATAATGGTAGTACCACTTGCTGGTTCAGCCTGAACTCCTGTACCCTCAGTTTCAAAGGACCAAGTATGGTTCGCTCCAAATTGGTGTCCTAACTCATGTGCCACGAAATCCAAATCGAAAACATCTCCCTCAGGTATAAACCCGGATGCAAATGCGCTTCCTTTTCTGTTATCTTGACAAACCGAACCGATAAACCCAGCATTTCCATTGTCTTGACCCTGTTGGGCTCTTGCAAAGAGATGGCCCACGTCATAATTGGCCTCCCCAATAATTGATGACAACGTACTTTGGGTTTGGGCATTTAGGTTACCATTGTAGGGATCAGTAGTACCATCGGTAAATATTACCAAATCATTATTTGGGACCAGTTCCAGAGTTGCTCCCAAATCTCTTTCAAATACTTCATTGACCCTAGTGAGTGTTGCATTGATTGCTGCAAGGGCATCTGCGACAGTGCCTCCATGATAATCGGTATATTCCCCAGTAGTGGAAACCGCAATCCTGAATGTCCTCAAAACCTGATCA
Organism: Flagellimonas sp.; assembly: GCF_965601775.1. Lineage (GTDB taxonomy): Bacteria > Bacteroidota > Bacteroidia > Flavobacteriales > Flavobacteriaceae > Flagellimonas. Next base: position 364,933 of record NZ_OZ271837.1, on the reverse strand, counting down.
TCCACAAGGGGGTTCAAGGTCTTTTGGACTTCTTGTTTCAACTTTTCTGTTCCGCAGACGAACACGGTCTTTTCAGAACTGTGTTTTTCATAAACCACATAACTTCCTTTTTGATCGGAAGTAGGCTCCATAAAACTGGCTTCATGTCCATCCAATTGCACGATCATACTTTGCAAACCTTTATGGGAACTGCTCAACCTAACCCTATATTTTCCATCCAGACTTTCCCCAACATATGATTTGATATCCGGAAACTTTTTTGCCAAATCCGGGTGCAGGACCGACTTTTTCCGCATTTTGAACGGAATAAGTTTTCCACTGGCATGAGGAAGGTATATGGTTTGTGAGGAGGATTTCAATGAATCCTCTTTGTTCAATTCCTTCTCAAAACCCAAGGCGTTTAATTGAAAAACCTGGTTGTTGGATTTAATCGTACCCAGAGAACTACTCTTAAGCCCAGAGCCGGTTATCTCGCTCCAATATTCTTGTTGGGCGGAAAGGGAAAAGAAGCTAAAAAATATGGTAATTGAACAAACAAGATGTAATTTAGCCTTCATGCATAAGTGAGGTATACGTTGTTTCAAAAATACTGCTTTTTATTTTTTTAGTTCCTTAAGTGAAGACGTACGAACATATTTCCCAGTTTAAGAGCACACTTTCCACTGCAGTTACTATAGGCACTTTTGATGGAGTACATATAGGACACCGAAAGATATTGGAACGCCTCATAAATGATGCCAAAAATGCTGGCCTGAAGTCCACAGTACTTACTTTTTTCCCGCACCCCCGAATGGTTCTGCAAAAAGATACCGATATAAAACTGCTAAATACACTTGAAGAAAAAATAGATATCCTTAAAGAGTTAGGGCTTGATTATTTGATTGTTCAACCCTTTACGCGTGAGTTTTCCAGACTCTCCGCAACGGAATTTGTACGCGATATTCTCGTGAATTCATTGAATACCAAAAAAGTCATTATTGGGTACGACCATAGGTTTGGCAGAAACAGAAATGCCAGTATTCAGGACCTCATCGGTTTTGGAAGTACCTTGGATTTTGAGGTAGAAGAAATCCCAGCCCAAGAAATAGATGATGTTTCTGTGAGTTCTACAAAAATTAGGAATGCCCTGGCCGATGGGGATATCGCTACCGCCAATGACTATTTGGGCTATCCCTACATGCTCTCCGGAACAGTAAAATCGGGAAAAGGTCTAGGTAAGCAGTTTGGTTTCCCGACAGCGAACATTCACATTAGCGAGTCGTACAAACTAATACCAAAAAAGGGAGTATATGTAGTCAAAGTGCAGTTGGGTTCACAAGAACTGTTCGGAATGATGAACATTGGTCACAACCCGACGGTTTCCGGAAAAAAGAAAAGCATTGAAGTCAACCTTTTTGAATTTGAGGGCGATTTATATAACAAAGACATAACGGTTAAGTTATTGTATCGTCTTCGGGATGAGCATAAATTTGATTCTGTAGAACAACTACAGCAACAATTACAAAGAGATAAACAAAAATCTTTGGAACTAATTCTGAAATACAATGCTTAACCAATTTCTATTTAAAAAAATAGACAATGCACAACTGGTGGTCTTTCGTATTTTTTATGGACTCTTAATCTGTGCAGAAAGTTTTGGTGCCATTGCAACGGGATGGGTACGAAGAACGTTTATAGAACCCAAATTCACGTTTTCATTTATTGGTTTTGAATGGCTACAGCCCCTACCTGGAAATGGCATGTATATCTATTTCGTCATCATGGGCATATTGGGCATTTTAATAACCATAGGTTATAAATACAGATTTAGCGCTTTTGCTTTTGCCTTCATGTGGTCAGGTGTATATCTTATGCAAAAGACATCCTATAACAACCACTATTATTTGCTGATGCTGCTGGCCTTTATTATGGCTATGTTCCCTGCCAATAGGGATGTTTCTTTGGACAGCAGGTTAAGTCCAAATTTCAAATCGAACGTGATGTCCAATTATTTTAGGTGGATAATCATTTTACAGTTGTTTATTGTCTATACCTATGCCTCTGTGGCCAAACTGTATGGGGATTGGTTGGATTTCAGCATCATTGAACTCCTTATGAGTGGAAAAAAAGATTATTACCTCATTGGGGATTTCCTTCAACTTAAATGGGTGCATCAAATCATTGGTTTTTTTGGGATTTTCTTTGACTTGCTTGTGGTGCCGGCCTTGCTATGGAAACCTACCAGAAACATTGCTTTTATTTTTTCCATTTTCTTCCATTTGTTCAACAGTATTGTTTTTCAAATTGGGATTTTTCCATACCTATCCCTAGCTTTTATTGTTTTCTTTTACGAACCCCAGACCATTCGCAATCTATTTTTGAAAAGAAAGACAGTGGAAATTCCAAAAGTGGTTTCCCTTCCCAAAAATCACAAATTGATTCTAGGTGCTTTGAGCATTTATTTTGTGATTCAAATATTACTTCCTGTCCGTCATCATACTTTTCAAGATGATGTACTATGGACCGAAGAAGGACATCGCTTGAGCTGGCGCATGATGCTGCGTAGTCGTTCGGGCACCATTCGTTTTAAGGTGGTAAATAAGGATAGTGGTAAGTCGGAATATGTGAAATTGGACGAGCATCTAACCAAAAAGCAGAAAAGAAAAGTAGCCTGTTATCCCGATTTTGCATGGCAGTTTGCCCAATATCTTAAAAAAGAATACGCAAAAGATGGAGAAGATGTTCAAGTCTACGCCATCAATCGGGTTCGGGTTAACAAAGGTAAGTTTTCCCAATTCATAGATCCTGAAGTCGATTTAGCCAGTGTTCCTTGGAAACACTTTTCCCATAATGAATGGATTCTTCCCTCACAAAGCGACTAAACCCTTGTTCTTCTTTCACAGATTGATGTAAATTTGCCCTTCTAAAACTCAGCACATGCTTCAATTACAGGTACTACGTCAAAATAAAGATGAGGTTGTCAAGGCGTTGAAAAAGCGAAACTTCGATGCAGAATCCTTGCTGACCACCGTATTGGATTTAGATGAAAAAAGACGTGCCATTCAAGCTAAGCTAGACAATGCCTTGGCTGAATCGAACAAGCTGTCCAAAGCAATAGGTATGCTTTACAAATCTGGAAAGGCAGAAGAGGCGAATGCGATAAAAGCACAGACGGCTGAATTAAAAGAGAGTTCAAAACTACTTGGAGAAGAATTAAATCAAACCGCAGAAGCCCTCCAACAAAATTTATATTTGATTCCCAACGTTCCGCATGAATCGGTTCCGGCAGGAAATTCAGATGAGGATAATGAAGAGATATTTCGGGAAGGAGAGGTGCCTACCTTAAATGAAGGTGCGCTGCCCCACTGGGAATTGGCCAAAAAATACGACTTAATTGATTTTGAGTTGGGTGCAAAAATCACTGGAGCTGGATTTCCCATTTACAAAGGAAAAGGGGCTAGACTTCAGCGCGCTTTGATTTCCTATTTTTTGGATAAGAATATTGATGCGGGATACTTTGAAGTACAACCTCCTTTGATGATTAACGAAGCTTCTGGATATGGCACAGGACAATTGCCCGATAAGGAAGGCCAGATGTACCATGTTCAAGAAGACGACCTTTACCTTATTCCCACCTCCGAAGTCCCAATTACGAACATGCACAGAGGGGATTTATTGGCCGAAAAGGATTTTCCCATAGCATATACCGGATATACCCCATGTTTTAGAAGAGAGGCCGGAAGTTATGGTGCTCACGTAAGAGGGCTGAATCGACTACACCAATTTGATAAAGTAGAGCTGGTCCGCATTGAACATCCAGAAACTTCCTACCAAGCTTTGGATGGTATGGTTGAACACGTGAAAAGCATTCTGAGAGACCTTAAGCTCCCCTATAGAATCCTTAGGCTTTGCGGAGGAGATTTAGGATTTACCTCTGCCCTAACTTTTGATTTTGAGGTATTTTCCACTGCGCAAGACCGGTGGCTGGAAATTAGTTCAGTTTCCAATTTTGAGACTTTTCAAGCTAATCGACTTAAGCTTCGATTTAAGGATAAGAATGGAAAAAATCAATTGGCCCACACCCTTAATGGAAGTTCTTTGGCCTTGCCACGAGTTTTAGCTGGAATCCTGGAAAATTGCCAAACCGAAGATGGTATTGAAATACCAGAAGTGTTAGTACCCTATTGCGGATTCGAAAGGATTGATTGACGTTTTGAGAATCAATTAACATAAAAATCAAACTTTCCCCGTTATATTTAGACTATGCGAGGGTTTTGTCTCATATCTTTTTTCCTACTATTTTCATTTTCCTACGGACAGGAAGACTTTCTTGCCAAACAATATTTTAAGGACGGTGAGTATGAAAAAGCAGTAGTTTTTTTTGAAAAGCTAACCAAGAAAAACCCGCGTAGAACCGATTATGCGGAGGGCTTAGTAGCCTGTTACCAGCAACTGGAGCGGTATGACGACGCTGAACGCTTTTTACTGAAAAAAGTGGAAGAGTCGTATGCCTTCCCTACGTTTTTTATTGAGCTGGGTTACAATTATACGCTACAGGATATGCCAGATAGGGCAACTGAGTTTTATGAAAAAGCACTACGAAAGATTGACGAAAACCCAAATTTCGGTTACAGTGTAGGCTATCGCTTCCAAAAATATGCCCTATTGGATGAAGCGATAAAAGCCTATTCCAGAGCCATGGAATTAAAGCCCGATTTAAATTACGATTTTCAGTTGGCTCGGATTTATGGAGAACAAGGTGATATTGAAAAAATGTATCTGTCCTACCTGAACCTAATTGTGGAAGGAAAGACTTCAAGATCCAACATTCTTAGAAATATTGATGAATTTATTTCTGAAGATGGTTCACAACCCAATAACATTACCCTCAGAAAAGTTCTGCTCAAAAACGCACAAAAGAACCCTAATATTCTTTGGAATGAGTTGCTCAGTTGGCTTTTTGTGCAACAAAAACAGTATAAAAATGCCTTTAATCAGGAAAAGGCCATTTACAAGCGTTCCGAAATTTCCTCTGTAGAAAGAATGGAAAGTCTAGGATTGATTGCCTTGGAAGATAATGACAATGAGACTGCTTTTGACGTTTTTGAATTTATTGTCAAAAACAGTAACAACCCCGTAACCAAACTGAATGCGCAGTTAAATCTTATTGACATTGATCTAAAGGATACCAATCCCAAAACCCTGGATGCTGCGGAAGAAAAGTACCAAGAGCTTATTTCAGAATACGGAAACCAAGCCCAAACGCAACAGCTTCAAATTGCCTATGCGAATTTCTTGACTTTCAAGAGGAATACCCCTAAACCTGCAATATCCATGTTGAAGGAAAGTTTGGAGCTTCCCATGGGACGCATGCCCAAAGCTTATATCAAAATGGCACTTGGTGATATTTTGGTGTTCGACAGAAAGTTCAATCAAGCCCTTATTTATTTTACGCAAATCCAAAAAAGTCTTAAGAACGATGTACAGGGACAAAATGCTCGCTACAAGGTGGCCCAGACCAGTTTTTATAAGGGCGATTTTGACTGGGCCTTGACCCAATTAAAGGTATTGCGAGGTTCTACTTCGCAGCTAATTGCCAATGATGCCATGCAGTTAAGCCTTTTAATTTCAGATAACTCCTTGGAAGACTCTACCCAAACAGCTTTAAAGAAATATGCTCGAGCGGACTTACTGGCGTATCAAAATAAAACACAGGAGGCTATTGAATCTTTAGAAGATATTATTCAAAACCACAAAGGTGAACCAATTGAGGATGAAGCCCTTTTAAAACAAGGAGAGTTATTTCAATCTATAGGTGCCTACAAAGACGCTGAGTTCAACTATATAAAAATCACGGAGTTTTATGGAGATGGCATTTTAGCTGATGATGCCCATTTCGCCTTGGGAGAGATATACCGAAATATTCGTAATGAACCGGAAAAAGCAAAGTTCCACTACGAAAAAATAATCTACAACTACCAAGACAGCTATTATTTCCCCAAGGCAAGAAAGTTATTTAGACGATTAAGAGGCGATATCATTAACTAATTCTCCCTACTTTTAGCTTTAAAAGCCTTTTATGCTTATTTATAATGTGACCATAAACATAGATGACAGTGTCCATGATGACTGGCTAAACTGGATGCGTGATAAGCATATTCCCGATATGTTGGCTACGGGTAAGTTTTCCCATGCCAAAATGACCAGAGTACTCGTTGAGGAGGAGATGGGAGGCACCTCCTACTCCATACAATACACCACCAAGGATAGGATTACGCTTGATGCATATTATAAGGAAGATGCAGACAGGCTACGGAAAGATGGATTAAAGCTTTTTGCAGATAAGTTTGTAGCCTTCAGAACAGAGCTCGAAGTAATTAGTCAGCAGATTCCCTAAGTTACTGATTAGGGAAAACATCAATCCATGTCAAAAATTCCAAGTAAATTGCAAAAAAACCTACCGTGTCCAAAAAGAAGAAAAAAAAACCTACCCCAAATGGACATGATGAAAACCTAGTCAAGGCAAAAAAGCATCTCGGACAACACTTTCTGAAAGACGAGGCCATTGCCAAGCAAATTGCAAACACCTTATCCCTTCAAGGTTATACCAATGTCATCGAAATTGGTCCCGGCATGGGTGTTCTTACCAAATACCTTTTACTTAGGGATATGGATTTGGTGGCCATGGATTTGGATTCAGAGTCCATAGTCTATCTCAACCACAGTTTTCCTTTGGAACATCCCAATGTTTTGGCAAAAAATGGCAGGTTAAATGTAATTGAGGCGGATTTTTTAAAATTCGACCTAAAGCAACTCTATGGTGATGAGCAATTTGCTATAACAGGTAATTTTCCCTACAATATTTCGAGCCAGATTGTTTTTAAGGTACTGGAAATGCGCAATCAAATCCCAGAATTTTCTGGAATGTTCCAAAAAGAGGTGGCCCAACGCATTTGCGAAACTCCTGGCAGCAAAACCTATGGGATTTTGTCTGTTCTGGTTCAGGCATTTTACGAAGCTGAATATCTCTTCACCGTTCACCCCCAAGTATTTGACCCACCCCCAAAAGTGCAATCAGGCGTTTTACGCCTCACGCGCAAAAGCGAGTTTAAATTGCCCTGCGATGAGCATCTTTTCTTCAAGGTGGTGAAAATGGCTTTCAACCAGAGAAGGAAGACCTTAAGAAACAGCCTTAAAACCTTCAACCTCTCCGATAATCTAAAAGAAGATGCTATCTTTGGTCAGCGTCCGGAACAGCTGGATGTAGCTGATTTTGTTACACTGACACAGCAGATAGCCAATGACTCCGTTTAAACTCACAGAAGAACTCCTTGTAGAAATCCAACAACTTATCGCAGACAAGCAAAACTCAGATTTGCGGTCGATGATGAAGGAGTTCCACTATGCGGATATTGCCGAAATAGCCGATGAACTGCAAGTGGACGAAGCTACCTACCTCATTAAATTGTTGGACAGTGAAAAAACCTCAGATATTCTCGCAGAAATGGATGAGGATATGAGGGAAGCGGTGCTCAATAATTTATCTATTAAGGAGATTGCTGAAGAGCTGGAGGAACTTGATACGGATGATGCTGCGGACATTGTTGGAGAACTTCCCGAGGAGATTGTCCAAAAGGTGATTTCTGAAATTGAGGATAGGGAGCACGCCAAGGGAATTGTTGACCTTTTGCGTTATGATGAAGACTCGGCTGGTGGTCTTATGGCGAAAGAATTGGTCAAGGTCAACGAAAACTGGAATGTACTAACCTGTGTGAAGGAAATGCGAGCACAGGCTGAGAACGTAACCCGAGTCCATTCCATTTATGTGGTGGATGATGAAGGGAAACTGAAAGGAAGACTTTCTTTGAAAGATCTTTTGACCACATCGACAAAAACCCATATTAAGGATGTCTATATCCCAAAGGTTGATTCCGTTTCTGTTACCGAAAAAGGAGAAGAAGTAGCCAAAATCATGTCCAAATATGATTTGGAGGCGATACCGGTGGTTGATGAAATTGGCCGTTTGGTTGGACGTATTACGATTGACGATATTGTTGATGTGATTCGTGAAGAAGCTGATAAGGATTATCAGTTGGCAGCAGGTATTTCTCAGGATGTGGAAGCGGATGATAGCATCTGGGAATTAACCCGAGCCAGACTACCTTGGTTGATTTTGGGATTATTTGGTGGTTTGGGTGCAGCTGCTATCATGGGTGGTTTTGAAGAGATGATAGCCCAACATGCCATTCTATTCTTTTTTACACCCCTTATTGCTGCGATGGCCGGAAATGTAGGTGTACAGTCCAGCGCTATCATCGTGCAAGGTTTAGCTAACGATGATTTAAAGGGAAGTATAGGAAACCGTCTCTGGAAAGAAATGCTTTTAGCCCTTCTAAACGGACTCATTTTAGCAATTTTACTCTTGTTTTTTACTTGGATTTGGAAGGGGGATTTATCCACAGCAATGGCTATTTCCATCTCTTTGGTGGCCGTTATTGTTGTTGCAGGAATCATTGGCACCTTTATTCCCCTATTTCTAGATCAACGAGGAATTGATCCTGCAATTGCAACAGGTCCATTTATTACTACTAGCAACGATATTTTTGGAATCCTTATTTATTTCTGGATTGCAAAAATTATTTTAGGAATATAAACCCATAGATTCATGAAACCCATCAACCTAAAGGAAAAACACGCTGCTTTCTCAAAGCAATGGCATCCCCATCAAATTGCTACGGTGGATGACATGCAGGTGATACTAGCTAAAGTTCAGGGCGAGTTTGTTTGGCATTCCCACGACAATGAGGATGAACTTTTTCAAGTTTTAAAGGGCACCTTATATATGAAGTTTCGCGACCGAACCGAGGTGGTAAATGAAGGGGAAATCATAGTTGTTCCAAAAGGCGTGGAACATTGCCCGGCAACAAAGGATGGAGAGGAAGTGCATTTATTGTTGTTCGAAAAACAGGATACAGCGCATACCGGGAATGTGCAGCATGAGATGACCCAGACGGAATACCCAAAGATTTAGTACCTTCTCTGTTTTACGTAAAAAACCGATAATTCCTAAAAACCATCGGTTTCCATTCTCAACCAGTCAGCGTATATTATTTAAGTTTTATTGCTCGTAATCCTCCTCCTGCTCCAAACTCGGAGATGTAAATTACTCTTCTAACCGGGTCAACAGCAATTCCATTAGGAGAATTAAAAGAAGCTTCCACTAAGGGGCCATCCGTAGTTCCTAACTGTCCATTTCCTGCAAAAACTGAAATATCCCCGGACAAACTCACTCTGTAAATCACATTTTCTCCAATAGCGGTAACAAAAAGGGACCCTGCAAAATGGGTTAAGTAACCAATAACAAAGTCATCCACGATTACAGGCAGCGTAGCTAAAAGCTCTATGGCTCCATCACGCTTTATTTTAAGTATCTCTCCAGAAACAAAATTACCTACATACAGATTCCCCTTATTGTCAAAATCGATTCCGACAGAACCCCCAAGGCGTACATCTTCAGCAAATACGGTTGCTTCTCCTTCTGGCGTAACCTTATGTACACCGGGAAAGCTAAAATTAGAAACGTATGCGTTGCCCCTATTATCTAAAGTAAGTCCAGAGGGAAAACCGGGTAGGGTTGCAAGAACCGTACGCGTGCCATCTGGAGCTACTTTTAAGACATCTGCTTCGGTACTACCATCATTTTGAGCCGTAAAGCGGATATTGTTTACTACGATAATGTTCCCACGTCGGTCTACGCCGTTTCCAGTAGGCGCAAAAACACTATCCACGGCAACCTCGAATTCTCCGGTTCTCGGCATGGTACGAAAAACTTCCGTTCCTGAAAAGTTGCCAAAATTGCTGGTCAATACATTGCCACGCCGGTCAATGGAAACGCCATCATTACCTATAAAGTTGGGAACAATGGTTTCCACTTCAGCCTTTTCAGAGATTTTCCCGATAAAATCATCAGTGCAAGATGACATTAGAAGTACGAACACGGAAAAAACCGTGATTACCTTACATACATTGAGTTTGATTGTTTTCATGAGGTTTTTCTTTAAAATTTGAAGCTATTTTAAAAGGAAAAACCTCGTAAATCGACTTAGTGTATACAACTAAACCTATTGTACCCTCATCTTCTTGATGTAATTCGAAGGCGTATCATTTAGAACCGACTTAAAGGCTTTATTAAAGGTTGATTTTGAATTAAATCCAACCTCTAAGGAAAGGGAAAGAAGTGTCCTAGTGGCATGTTCATTGTTTTTAATCTTTCCCAAAAATGCTTCTATGCGGTATCGATTGATGAATTCATAGAAATTACTGCGGTAAATATTGTTTAGGAGCCATGACAAATTGTTGGTTGAGGTATTCAGTTCTTGGGACAGGTCTGTTAGCGTGAGTTCATTTTTGAGATATACTTTTTCCTTTTCAATAAGCCCTTCCAATTTGGATTTTAGCTCTTCAATCTCTGATTCGGGCAATCGTTGTTTGGGTAATTCTTTTTCACTTTTAGTGTCTAGCTGAATCCTAAAAATTGCAGGTTGTCTTAGTGCATAGTAACCAACAATGTAAATAAGTATAGGAATTCCTATCCAAACCATATCATAGTTAATGGGCCAAAAATCCAGTTTCACATAGTACGAGTTCAAAAAGCTTAGAACCCAAAGGAAGAGTATAAACCCTACTAGGACATGAATCACACGAATGAAGGAAATGGTTTCCTGAACAAAGGAAAGTTGATAGGTTTCTCTTTTAAGATAATCGTAAATAAGCTGTCCACAGAAATACCAAAAAATGCAATTATGTAAAAGAGCCAATAGTTCTGCCAAAAAAAATGGAATTCCAAGGCTACCTGCTGACCATTTGCTGGCAAAGGTTTCTGTAGGTAGGACATTCAGATATACCAAATAGATAAAATAAATCAGAGCAGGAACATAGTGAGCCCAATGCAATAGGTATTTCTCGCTTCCTTTTTCAAGTAGTCTTTTCAAATAAATATACCCCAAGGGCCCATAAAGAAGTATAAAAGGTTCAAGGAGTATAGCTCTTTGGTATGCCCAAAACGTTTGAGCTTTATAAATGGCCACCTTGGCAAACAACAAAAGGCAAGCCATTACTATCTGTATTGACAATATTTTGTTTGCATAGCTATTGGCGCGATGCACCATGGGCAAGGTAATCGCCAAAAAAAGACCTTGTGCCACACCTAAAAGTATCACAAGGTCAACTGAATTGAAACTGCCCATGCTTTTTTTAATTGATGTTACAAAAGTAGGTTATGCTTCCTCAAATTTCGACCGAATGTATACAAGAATACTTCTAACCCTGCCAAATTTGAAATTTATTTGGAAATTGTAAATTGCACCAATACCCTGACTGAATGAAAGTACTGCATTTGGATACCAACCACCCGCTTTTAATAGATCAATTAACAGCGCTGGGTTTCGAAAATCATGAGGATTATTCCGCCCCCAAAGAAGAAATAGAACAAAAAATCCATGAATATGATGGCGTAGTAATCCGAAGTAGATTCACAATTGACCAACAGTTTTTGGACAAGGCAACCAACTTAAAGTTTATTGGTCGCGTCGGTGCAGGGTTGGAGAACATCGATACGAAATACGCGAAACAGAAATACATTTTCCTCGCTTCAGCTCCCGAAGGAAATAGAAATGCAGTGGGAGAGCATACCTTGGGCATGCTACTTTCATTGATGAACAAATTGAATAAGGCACATAGGGAAGTTAGAAAAGGACAATGGGATAGAGAAGGCAATAGAGGTGTTGAATTGGATGGAAAGACCGTAGGTATTCTGGGTTATGGAAACATGGGCAAAGCCTTTGCCAAAAAACTAAAAGGTTTCGATGTAGAAATCATCTGTTATGACATCATTGGAGGTGTTGGAGATGAAAATGCCCGACAGGTAGGTATTATGGAATTTCAACAAAAATCAGATGTGGTTAGCCTACATGTTCCCCAAACCGAATCCACTGTGGGAATGATCAACATTGATTTTATTGAAGGATTTCATAAACCATTTTGGTTTTTAAACACGGCCCGGGGCAAATGTGTGGTGACCGAAGACCTTGTAAAGGGTTTAAAGTCCGGAAAAGTGTTAGGTGCCGGTCTGGACGTTTTGGAATACGAGAAAAAATCATTTGAGAACATGTTCTTGCAAAAGCCAAAGGCTTTTAAATATTTGAGAAAAGCCAAAAATGTAACGCTCTCCCCCCATGTGGCTGGTTGGACTTTTGAGAGTAAGGAAAAATTGGCCCAAACCATCGTGGACAAAATCCAAGAACGCTTTTGTTAAATTTAGGGTGTGAAAAAAACCATCTTTGTTTTTTCTTCCCTAATCATTGCACTACTCGTTCTGTTTAAATTGAGTGAGTACTCCTATCTTTCAGGCAACCTGAATATTGAGCTACTAATTTCCGCCATTGCTATCCTGTTTTTTATAATTGGCGTGTACATCAACAAAAAAGGATTGGCGGAAAAAGAATCCGGTCCAATTGAGGTAGATTGGAAAAAATTGGAAAATCTAGGCATTAGTAAACGCGAGTACGAAGTGTTGCAACAAGTGGTCAAGGGGTTGTCCAACAAAGAAATTGGGGAAAGACTTCATCTTTCCGAAAGCACTATAAAAACCCACGTCTCCAATTTATTGGTGAAGTTGGATGTAAAACGAAGAACCCAAGCCATACAGAAAGCGAAAGAATTGAAAATCATGGTTGAATAACCTTTTTGGTACCAAAGTACTATCCTTTTGGTACTTTAGTATGAGCCCTAAACCTTACTTCACTTCTACCTTTGGTCAAAATTTAAAACCTAAACAGGATGAAGAAAACAATAATTAAATTCGGCACGTATGGAGCTATTGCAATCTGTGGGCTCTTTCTAATCAGTTGGTTTGCCTTTGATGATTTACCATTATCAACACAGGAAACTCTCGGATATCTTTCCATGATTTTATCCTTAAGTTTTGTATTCTTTGGGATTAGACATTTCCGAGATAAAGAGAATTCAGGAAAAGTCAGTTTTAAAAAAGCATTAATCATTGGTTTACTAATTAGTCTTATCACCGCATTGGTCTTCGGTGTTTTCGATGTTATCTATACCGAGGTGCTGAATCCAGACTTTATGGACAATTACTATTCCGAAACGCTGAATATAATGGAGGAAAATATGCCTGCAGAGGAATTTGAAATAAAGAAAGTTGAAATGGAAGCACAAAAAGAACTCTTCGCAAATCCTATAATGGCCTTTTTGTTTATGGCACTTACCGTTTTTGTGATTGGATTTATTATTTCACTACTTTCAGCATTGGTATTACAACGAAAATAATCCTGCCATGACAATAGATGCTAAAACACCGGATGAATACATTTCCAAACTACCCGAAGACCGAAAAGAAGCGGTTTCTAAATTAAGAAGAACCATTCAAGACCATCTTCCAGAGGGCTTTGAAGAGTGCATCAGCTATAAAATGATTGGTTATGTTGTACCCCATTCCTTGTACCCAAACGGATACCACTGTGACCCAAAACTACCGCTACCTTTTATCAATGTTGCTTCGCAAAAAAACTTTGTGGCACTATATCATTCTGGAATCTATGCGGATAAAGACTTGTTGGATTGGTTTGTAAAAGAATATCCCAAACATGTCAAAACCAAATTGGATATGGGCAAAAGCTGCATCCGATTCAAAAAAGTGGATACTATCCCCTACGACCTTATTGCCGAATTATGTCAAAAAATGACTCCTGAGGCTTGGATTAATCTGTACGAAAAAAATATTAAACAATGAAAAAAAGAGTAACTGGAATAGGTGGTATTTTCTTCAAGGCCAAGAATCCGGACCACATCAAAACATGGTATAAGGAACATTTGGGAATTCCCACGGATAACTACGGGTGGAGTTTTTGGTGGAAGGATGCAGACGGCAACGATTGCATGACGCAATGGAGCCCTTTTAATGAGGATACAAAGTATTTTAATCCAAGTGAAAAGCAATTTATGATGAACTATCGAGTGGAAAATCTAAAGGAATTGCTAGAAGTACTCAAATCTGAAGGAGTCCAAGTAATTGATAAGGTGGAAGAATATGATTATGGAAAATTTGGGTGGATTGTTGACCCGGAAGGAAACAAAATTGAGCTTTGGGAACCTGTTGATAAAGCATTCCTCTAACAATCAAATTATTGCTTATTTTTAAGACATGTACAACCAACAAAATAATTTACCATGTCAGACGAAGAAAAAGACTTAGGAGACAAAGCAAAAGACGCGGCCAATGAATTTGCAGAGGAAGCCAAGGAGGCTGCCAAAGACTTTCAAGAAGATGTAAAGGAGGCTTTTGACCCCAAAAACCCAGATAGTGGAAAAACAGTGGCCATTATTGCCCATCTTACATTGATTGGGTGGATTGTTGCCATAATCATGAACAGTAGCAATAAAACCGAAATTGGATCTTTTTATGTAAGACAGGTTTTGGGTATTTTTTTGGTATTCTTAGTTACTTCATTTATACCCTTTATTAATATCTTAGGATGGCTTTTTGGTTTGGTCCTATGGATTATGAGCCTAATCGGAGCGATCAATGGGGAACAAAAACCTGTTTTTTTATTGGGCGAATCTTTTCAAAACTGGTTTAAAGGATTATAAGAAAAAAAGCCGGAAAATTTTATCTGGCTTTTTTATATCATATTATTATCGTAATATTGCAATATTAAATTTTAAATCAGATTGGGAAGTTCTAAAACACATATTTTTTCCATCCAACAAAATGAGTTGGCACAAGCAGCCAAAGTTTTGGCCCATCCAGCCCGTATCGCAATCTTGGAATATATCAGTAAACAAGAGGGATGTATTTGCAATGATTTGGTAGATGAAATTGGATTGGCACAGCCTACAATTTCCCAGCATCTCAACGAAATCAAAAAGATTGGATTGCTTCAGGGCACCTACGAGGGAAAAAACCTATGTTACTGTATTGACCAAGAAAGGTGGTTACAGTTACAGCAAGCTTTCCATAACTTCTTTTCCAATATTAACCTTAATTGTTGTTGATTTATGAATACCCAAGAATTTTTAAACGTATTACAAGAAAATAGGCATAAAAGCCTTCTGTTCGAATATCAACCTGGGAATCTGGTTAAGGCCAATTACCATATTACAGAAGTAAAAAACATCACCGTAGACTCCGTCGACTGTGGAACAGGTACGGATTTCTGGAAAGAAACTGTTGTTCAACTATGGGAAAGCCCCTCTGAAATAGGGAAAACCGAATTTATGTCAGCTTCCAAGGCTTTGGGCATTCTCAATAAAGTAGATCGTATTAAACCTATGGTCAAAGACGCTGAACTCAAGTTGGAGTATGGCAACGACGGGTTTCATACCGCTCAATTATATGTTTCAGGGTATTCCGCTTCGGACGAAGCATTAAAATTTACCCTTTCCGTCCATAGAACGGATTGCAAGGCAAAGGAGACTTGTGGAGTTCCTGAAACTACAGAAGAAAATAACCTAAAAACAACATTAACTTCTTGCGCTCCTGGGAGCGGTTGTTGTTAAATTTGTGACCACATGATTATCCGTAGCATGCAAGCAACAGATTGGGAAGAGGTTTCCCGAATTTATGCGGAAGGCATACAGACGGGTTTTGCGACCTTTGAGCAACAAGTCCCTAGCTACGAAAGTTGGGATAAGGCACATGTTGAATCCTGCAGATTGATTGCGGAGGACGAAGGACAGGTTTTAGGTTGGGCCGCTCTATCACCCGTTTCCAGCCGCTGTGTTTATGGTGGCGTGGCTGAAGTAAGCGTATATATCGGAGAGAATAGTAGAGGCAAAGGGGTTGGAAAAGCACTATTGAATCAATTGGTAAGTGCAAGCGAAGAGGCTGGTTTTTGGACCATTCAGTCGGGAATCTTTCCAGAAAATGAAGCCAGCATTGCACTGCATGAAAAAGTAGGATTTCGCTTTATTGGTAAAAGGGAACGCGTCGCTAAAAATCATGGGGAATGGAAAGACAACCTCTTATTCGAAAAACGAAGCGAAACAATAGGAATAGATTAATCATCAAATCAAAAGTATAATGAAAAACGTATTGGTGCTTTGCACGGGCAACTCTTGTAGAAGTCAAATGGCACATGGTTATCTGAATCATTTCCAGGATTCCTTGGCAAACATATACAGTGCTGGCATAGAAACCCATGGACTAAATCCAGGTGCTGTATCCATCATGAAAGAAGATGGTATCGATATTTCCAACCATACTTCAAACCATGTGGATGAGTATGAAGGCATTGAGTGGGATTACATTATTACGGTTTGCGACCATGCCAAGGAAAACTGCCCATTTATCCCTGCTAAGAATGCACAACGTATTCATAACAATTTTACCGACCCTTCCAAAGTTAAGGGGACACAGGATGTGATTCATCAGGCATTTTTAGACACTCGGGAGGAAATAAAGGATTTCTGTCACGACTTTGTAAAAGAAGAATTGGTAAACTAAAAGAAATCAGGATTCGTTTACCACTGAAGGCGCATTTCCTTCAGTAATCTTTCGCTCAAGTTCGGCTTGAAATTCTTCCATCACGGGCTTTACCGTACTTTCAGGTAAGTCCGCAATCTTTATATACATCAATCCATCCACCGAATTGTTGAAGAGCGGGTCTACGTTAAAGGCCACCACTTTTGCATTCTGTTTGATATACTTTTTTATCAGAACAGGTAACCGAAGGCTTCCAGGTTCTACCTCATTTATCAACTTATCAAACTTGTTTAAGTCGGCTTGCGTCTCATCAAAAATGAATTCCTTATCCGCATCCTTCAACTGTACCTTAAACTCTTTTTTAGGTCGAATGTATTGTGCCACATAGGGGTCCCAATAATTGGACTTCATGAATTCAATCATCAAGGATTTGGAAAAATTGGAGAATTGGTTGCTGATGCTCACCCCGCCGATCAGATATTTATGCTCAGGAAATCTTAAAGTGGTATGTACAATCCCTTTCCAAAGTAAAAACAAGGGCATCGGCTTTTGCTGATATTCCTTTACAATATAAGCACGGCCCATTTCAATGGATTTGCTCATCATATCATACAATTCCGGCTCAAAACGAAATAAATCCTGCAAATAGAAGCCGTCTATGCCATAGTTTTTAAAAATATGGCTCCCCAATCCCATTCTATAGGCTCCAACTACCGCCTTATCATCATTATCCCAAAGGAAAAGATGGTGGTAGTACGAATCAAATTGGTCCAAATCGATGGGATTGTTGGTCCCCTCGCCTACCTCACGAAATGTAATCTCGCGTTGGCGGCCAATTTCCTTTAAAATAAAGGGCATCTCTTTCTCTTGCGCTAAATACACTTCGTAATTCTTGCTCTGAAGTAACCTGCAATCTTTTTCACGCAGTTTTTCTATCTCTCCTTCCAAAACCTCAACGCGCACAGCTGAGGCAATTTTTTTAGGCGTTTTTGGGATTTTTAAGGTGGTCGGAACCTTGTCAATCAGACGTTCCTTTTCAAAAGCATTGGCCAACAAGTATGTTTTTTTCCGAAGAAGCTCTGTAAAACCTTCCAAGGTTTCTTCCTCTTTTTGTGATGCCACAGATATTGGTTGACCCACCCGAACCTTTATTGGTCTTCTACTTTGTGTAGTTAGCTCTGAAGGCAATTTTGCCGTCCGGAATACATCATTGATTTTTGATAAACGGTAGAAAAGTCGACTGTTTCTGGCATGAAAATAAATGGGCACTACCGGGACCTCAGCTTTTCGAATCAATTTAATAGCGGCTTCTTCCCAGGGTCTATCTACTACTAATTTTCCATCCCTATAAGTTGAAACCTCGCCAGCAGGGAAAATCCCTAAAGGATGTCCATCGCGCAAATGGGTCAATGCCGTCTTAAATCCCATCACGCTGCTTTTGACATCCTTATGGTTTTCAAAAGGATTAACCGGCATGATAAAGGGTTTTAAGGGTTCAATACGTTGTAGTAAAAAGTTGGCGATGATTTTAAAATCCTTCCGTTCGTCTAGCATCAACTTCAACAAAAGCACCCCGTCTATCCCACCCAATGGGTGATTACTAATGGTGATGTAGGGTCCGGTTTTGGGCAATCGCTTTAAGTCCTCTTCGGGAATCTCAAAGTCAATTTCATAATGCTCCAAGATTGATTCCAAGAAGTCGGTCCCAGAAAGGTCTTTGTTCTTGGTGTAAAAGCTATTCATCGTAGTAATCTTGGTGACTACCATCAAAAGCCAACCTATGAACGTTCCAATAAAACCGTATCGATTAACTCCGATTACTTTAGCTACCTCCTTGGCAGAAACCAACCCCATATTTTATCAATTAGGTAAAAGTAAAGATAGGAAATTGCCCAAATAAGGAAACAAACAAATATCAGGCTCGAATTTATTTCACAACCAACTGAACGGTTTCCTTTCCGCGCTGTTCTACCAACACTGATTTTCCATTCTGGAGGGATTTAACGGCATCGTCATTAAAGTGACGAATGGTATATAGAGAAACATCTTCATGACAAACCACTTTGAACTTTTGTTGAAGTTCCTCCAATATGGTTTGCAATCCCCCAAACTTATTATCCAAACAAACCGAAAAACTAATCGCAGAATTTTGAATCAAGTCCACTTTTAAACGGTGATCATGGAACAATTTAAAAATCTCACTAATGTTATCCTCCACAATAAAGGAGAAGTCCAATGTGGACAACTTTAATAAGACCTGGTTTTTCTTTACAATAAAACAGGGAATCAACGGAGAAATACCTTTTCCCGAGGCGACCGTAGTTCCATTCCCCAAAGGATTTACAAAAGACTTGACATGTAAAGGGATTTCTTTTCGCTGTAAAGGTTGAAGCGTTTTTGGGTGAATTACCGAAGCCCCATAAAAAGCCAATTCAATGGCTTCACGATATGAAATTTGATCCAAAAGCTGGGTTTCCTCAAAATTTCTTGGGTCCGCATTCAAAACTCCAGGAACATCCTTCCAGATAGTCACAGAATTTGCATTTAGGCAATAGGCCAGTATAGCAGCTGTGTAATCCGACCCTTCCCTTCCCAAAGTTGTAGTGAAGTTATTATCGTCGCTCCCTAAAAAACCCTGGGTTATATTCAATTGGGACATATCCACTCTGGATTTTATCTCACTTTCAGTTCTTTCCCAATTTACGTGGGCATCACGGTACGAGTTATCCGTTTTTATTAATTCGCGTACATCATGCCACTTATTTGAGAGACCCTCTTGGTTCAAGTAGGCACTAACAATTGATGTAGATATCAATTCCCCATACCCTACAACCTGGTCGTACACAAAGGCATATTTTGGGGACTTGTTCCAAGCCAGAAATCCTTGGACCTCCTCAAAAAGCAACTGCACTTTTTCATATATCGGGTGATTAGTATCCTCAAAAAGTTCGGAAATTACACCTTGATGATAGTCCTTTATCTCTTGGATTACTATGGATATCCTTCTCTTATCTTCAAAATAGGCAGCCACTAAAGATTCCATGGCATTGGTGGTTTTGCCCATAGCTGAAATCACTACCAAGGTATCTTGAAAACCTACTTCTCGAAGCACATTCAAAACATTTCTTACTCCATCTGCATCTTTAACTGATGCTCCACCAAACTTAAAAATTCGCATTACTATATAATCAACTTAGGTTATTTAAATACTTCTGTATGCCTATTTCATCCAATTGCACAACATCCCAATCCCGCATTACTTTGGCTCCTTTACTTTCATAGAAGTCGATAGCGGGTTCGTTCCAGTCCAAGACTTCCCAGGAAATCCTTTTTACCCCTTGGGTTTCACTGTACTGCACTACCTTATCCAACAAGGCAGAGCCTACTCCTTTTCCCCTCATGCTTTGGGTCACAATCAAATCCTCTAAATGAATGACAGGTCCTTTCCAGGTGGAATATCTTGGATAAATCAAGGCTATACCGACAATTTTATCTTCGAATTCGGCCACAAAACAATGAAATAGTGGATGATTCCCAAAACCGTGCTGCTTTAAATCTTCCAAATTCACCTCAACAGCATGTGGTTCTTTTTCAAAATCAGCAAGTTCCTGTACTAAATCCAAAACCTGAATCATATCCTCTTCCCGAGCATCCCTAATTGAAAAATTCATATTGTTATAAATAAAACTCAAAGTTATAAATATCTAAATTTAAACTTAATCGAAAACGATGTAGTATCACAAAATACCCGATATTTGCCCTTAAATAAAACAGTTCTTAATGTTCGACAAGCAACACCGCACACTAGGAGAATTTATTATTGCCAACCAGAACTCTTTTCAATACACTTCCGGGGAACTTTCGCGATTGCTCAATGGTATTCGATTAGCTGCCAAAGTGGTAAACCATGAGGTAAACAAGGCGGGTTTGGTCGACATTATTGGCACGGCTGGTGACGTGAACATTCAAGGGGAAAATCAGCAAAAGTTAGACGTTCTGGCTAACGAAAAATTCATCCAAACCTTAAAGAATCGCGAAATCGTTTGTGGAATTGCCTCTGAAGAGGAAGATGATTTTATCAGTATCAACAGTTTTGACAAACAGCACCAGAACAAATACATTGTGTTGATAGATCCATTGGATGGGTCTTCGAATATTGATGTAAATGTATCCGTAGGAACAATCTTTTCCATATATCGTCGCGTTACACCGGTCGGTACGCCGGTGACTTTAGAGGATTTTCTTCAGCCAGGTCGCAATCAAATTGCTGCGGGCTACATTATTTATGGCACTTCAACCATGTTGGTCTACACCACTGGAGATGGAGTAAATGGGTTTACCTTAAATCCTGCATTGGGCACGTTCTATCTTTCTCATCCCAATATGCAGTTTCCAGAAACTGGTAAAATCTATTCTGTGAATGAAGGGAATTACATTCACTTTCCGCAGGGTGTAAAGAACTACATAAAATACTGCCAAAAAGAAGAAGGTGACCGTCCTTATACCTCAAGGTATATCGGTTCTTTGGTTTCTGATTTCCACCGGAATATGATCAAGGGTGGAATCTATATGTATCCTAAAAGTAGTAAAGCATACAATGGAAAACTACGCCTGCTTTATGAATGCAACCCT
This sequence comes from Flagellimonas sp., assembly GCF_965601775.1. Lineage (GTDB taxonomy): Bacteria > Bacteroidota > Bacteroidia > Flavobacteriales > Flavobacteriaceae > Flagellimonas. Next base: position 343,824 of record NZ_OZ271837.1, on the reverse strand, counting down.
ATGGCATTTTTAGCCGAACAGGCCAATGGCAAAGCAAGTGACGGCTTTGACCCTATTATGGACATCCAGCCCAACGAGTTACACCAAAGGGTTCCTTTTTTCTGTGGGAGTAAAAAAATGGTGGAAAAAGCCGAAGAGTTTATGGCAGCACAAGCCTAATGGTCCAAAAGGTATTGAAAGGCTTCAAAGTCAATTCTACCGTGGAAAATATCATATGACTTTTTGATTAAGGCCTTTGCATCCTCTGGAGAATATCCCAATCCAATGGCGTATTTTTCAATCAAGCTCATTTGCTCTTCCTCCACAATCTGATCTGCGAAAACCACTTTAAAAAAGTCGAATAGTCGCATCAGTCTTTTTTCAGAGCTATGAGGGGTTTCAATTGGGTATTTATTCTCCTTTTTCATCACCTCTTTATACTCGGCTTCAGAGATGTTGAGCCTAAAAGCAAATTTGTCCAAAATCGCTTTTTCCTTTTCATTTACCTCGCCATCTACGGCGGCTAAAGTGGCCAAAGTGGCAAAATGAGCTAAATTTTTTCTCTTTTCTCCGTGCTCGTATAAATCTAGAATGGGCATACCTTAAATTTTGTTGGCAAATATAATTTTTACCTGAGAAAAGAAGGTAATATATCCCCAAAAGAAATTCGTATTTTTCAAGGGCTATGAAATCACCTTTACTTCAATTTACTGAAAAGGGAATCTACTGTGAAGCTGCCAAGATATATCTGGACCCATGGAAACCTGTGGACAAGGCAATCATTTCCCATGGTCATGCCGACCATAGTCGCTGGGGACACAAACAATATATTACCCACCATCGCAACATTCCCATTATCCAACACCGTCTGGGAGATATTTCCGTTTCTGGAAAAGACTGGGGAGAAACCTTTGTTGTTAATGGAGTTAAATTCAGTCTACATCCTGCAGGGCATATTATTGGTTCCTCGCAAATTCGAGTGGAGCATCAAGGTGAGGTCTGGGTATTTACCGGAGATTATAAAATTGAAGACGATGGTTTATGCACGCCTTATGAAAACATAAAATGTAACACCTTTATCACCGAATGTACTTTCGGTCTTCCGGCTTTTAAATGGCTTCCACAAGAGGAGGTTTTCAAGGATATCAATACCTGGTGGTCACAAAATCAAGCGGAGGGAAAAACCTCTATCCTTTTTGGATATAGTTTGGGAAAAGCACAACGATTGTTGAAATATTTAGACACTTCAATTGGAAAAATATTTACCCATGGTGCGGTTGAAAACATGACTTCAGTTCTGCGCCCTTTGGTAGATTTACCCGAAACGCATTTGATTACAAAGGAAACCAAAAAAGAAGAGCTTAGTGGAAACATAGTGATAGCTCCTCCCTCCGCCCATGGAAGCACTTGGATTCGAAAAATGGTTCCTTTTGTAACGGCGACGGCCAGTGGTTGGATGGCCTTTAGAGGTGCCCGCAGGCGACGTGCCATTGATAAAGGTTTTGTTTTGAGCGATCATTGTGATTGGGACGGTCTTTTGGAAAGTATTCAGGCTACCGGAGCAGAAAAAGTGATTTGTACCCATGGCTATACCGATATTTTTTCCAAATACCTGAGGGAATTGGGGTATGATGCCCGAACAGAAAGTACCCAGTACGAAGGTGAAATGAGTGAAATCAACGCTTCTGAAACCGAAAATACAGAAGTAGCATGAAACGATTTGCGGAACTCATCAAAACTTTGGATAGTACCAACAAAACGAATGAGAAGGTAAAAGCTTTAGCCCAATACTTTACCTTGGCCAATGATGAAGACAAAGTTTGGACCATTGCCATTTTATCGCATCGAAGACCTCCAAGACCTGTAAATACCACTCTTCTCCGAGAATGGGCCGCAGAGCTTGCAAAAATCCCACTTTGGTTATTTGAGGAAAGCTATCATATTGTTGGAGATTTAGCAGAAACTATTGCATTGATTGTACCTTCAACTACCCATTCCACTGAAAAGTCGCTTACCCATTTTTTAGACGAAATGATTGCCTTAAAACCCAAAACCGAGGAGGAGAAAAAGGCCTATCTCTTTCAAAATTGGGAGCAGCTCAATTATTATGAAAGATTCGTTTTTACCAAGTTGATTACAGGAGGTTTTCGAATTGGGGTAAGTCAAAAATTAATGACCAAGGCCTTGGCCAAAGCTACGCAGCTAGATGAAGATGTTCTGGCCTATAAACTGATGGGCAATTGGAATCCGAGCACCATATCCTTTGAAGATTTGATATTGGAAGAAAAAGAAAGTGATTATCTATCTAAACCCTACCCATTTTATTTGGCCTATGCCCTAGAAGACGCTCCAGAAGAGATAGGCGAAATTTCCGACTGGTCTGCGGAGCACAAATGGGATGGGATTCGGGCACAAGTCATTATTCGCAATGATGAAATCTTTGTGTGGAGTCGAGGTGAAGAATTGGTAACCGATAAATATCCCGAATTCCAAAAATTCATTGGAAATATCCCAAATGGGACTGTGTTGGATGGAGAACTTCTTCCCTATCCCAAGGGTCAGATTGGAACTTTTAATGATTTACAAACCCGAATCGGTCGTAAAACCGTGTCCAAATCCCTTTTAGACAAAACTCCGGTTATCCTCAAAGCGTATGACCTTTTGGAATGGGATGGAAAAGACATAAGAGGTAAAACCTACTTTGAACGCAGGCGGCTTTTAGAAGAATTATTTAAAAATAGTCACCTCGAGCCGTCATCTCGAGCGCAGTCGAGAGAAAAGGGAGAGGTCTCAAAGTTAGATTTCTCGCATTCACTCGAAATGACAAAGATTCCCTTGCACCTTTCAGAACGTCTTCAATTGGACTCATGGGAAAAGGTCGCCGAAGAAAGAGAACGTTCACGTGAAATGCGCAGTGAAGGGCTGATGCTAAAGCATAACCATTCTCCTTATCAAGTAGGTCGTAAAAAGGGAGATTGGTGGAAATGGAAAGTGGAACCCTTGACCATTGATGCGGTACTTACTTATGCTATGCGTGGACATGGTAGGCGAAGCAACCTATTTACTGATTACACTTTCGCACTTTGGCAAACTAAAGAGGACGGAGAAAAAGAATTGGTCACTTTTGCCAAAGCCTATTCAGGATTAACCGATGCCGAATTCCGAGAGGTGGATGCATGGATAAAGAAGAATACCTTGGAACGTTTTGGGCCCGTCAGAAGTGTGACTCCACATCATGTTTTTGAAATTGCCTTTGAAGGAATTGCACTTTCCAAACGCCATAAAAGTGGAATTGCCACTCGCTTTCCCAGAATTTTACGTTGGCGAAAGGATAAAAAAATTGAAGAAGCGAACACGCTGGAAGATTTAAGGACACTAATTCCGAACGTAGTGAAGGAATCCCATAAATGAAGACAGAATGAACCGAGGATATTGTTACATTCTTACTAACAAAAACAAGACCGTGCTATACATAGGTGCTACGAGTGATTTGGAAAGAAGAATAGCGGAACACAAAAAAGGTATTCATCCAAATGCTTTTACCAAACGATATAATTGCACATTTTTAGTGTATTATGAAACTTTTGGAGATGTGAAAGATGCTTTTCAGAGGGAAAGGCAATTAAAAGCTGGGAATCGGAAACGTAAAGAAGCTTTAATAAATTCAATTAACCCAGAATGGCTTGACTTGTCTTTGGAATGACAGTTTTAATCAAAAAATGTTACAGGTTACTTCGCTTCACTCGTAATTAATGACCCAAAAAGAGCTCTTTCATATCGCAGAAAACTGGTTTATCCAACAAAGTTGGAAACCCTTCCCCTTCCAGAAAAAAACATGGAAAGCATTTCTTGAAGGCAAACACGGTCTGCTCAATGCACCCACCGGTAGCGGGAAGACCTATGCCCTTTGGTTTCCTATTATTCTGAATCACATCAAAAAGCATCCAGATTACAAAACCAAGCACAAAAAAGGATTAAAGGCTATTTGGATTACCCCGCTCCGTGCTTTATCGCAAGAAATCAAACAATCCGCAGAACGCGTTGCTAGCGATTTAGAAACCCAAATGACGGTGGGTATCCGTACTGGGGATACATCTACCAAGGAAAGGGCAAGACAAAGGACTACTATGCCCGATTTGTTGATTACCACTCCCGAAAGTTTGCAACTTTTGCTCGCTTCAAAAGGGTATGCTCAAGTTTTTAAGGATTGTTCTGCTATTGTTGTGGATGAATGGCATGAACTCTTGGGCACCAAAAGGGGAATACAAATGGAATTAGGATTGTCTCGGTTAAAAACCGTCTCTAAAGACCTTCGTATTTGGGGTATTTCTGCCACCATTGGAAATTTAGAACAAGCAAGGGAGGTATTATTAGGTCCTACTTCCAAAGCTTTTGAAAACTCTGTATTGGTTCAAGCCAAGCTCAACAAAAAGATTACGGTTAAAAGCATCATTCCAGAGCAAATGGAAACCTTTCCTTGGAGAGGTCATTTAGGGCTCCATCTACTGGAAGAGGTGGTTCCAATTATCAACAACAGCAAGACAACACTTTTGTTCACCAATACAAGGAGTCAATGCGAAATCTGGTTCCAAAAAATATTAGAAAAGCATCCGGAGTATGCTGGTGAAATTGCAATGCACCATGGTAGCGTCAACAAGGAAACTCGAATCTGGGTGGAACAGGCCATTCGAAACGAGAGTCTAAAGGCCGTTGTATGCACCTCAAGTTTGGATTTGGGAGTGGATTTTGCCCCTGTCGAAACCGTAGTCCAAATTGGTGGCCCAAAAGGGGTGGCCCGTTTTCTGCAACGCGCTGGGAGAAGTGGCCATAGACCAGGGCAGGAAAGTGTGATTTATTTTTTACCGACGCATGCCATGGAATTGATTGAAGCCTCTGCGCTTCAAGTCGCTGTTCAAGATAATGCCGTAGAGGACCGACTTCCTTTTTTGAACAGTTATGATGTCCTCATTCAATATTTGACCACTCTTGCGGTTTCTGATGGGTTTTATCCCGATGAGATTTTTCCAGAAATCAAACAAACATTTTGCTATCAAGGCATCACAGAAGATGAGTGGCAATGGCTACTGAATTTTTTGGTGATGGGCAGTCAGAGTTTGAAAACCTATGATGAATATAAAAAAGTAGAGGTTGAATCTGATGGTAAATTCAAAGTCAATAACAAAGGTATCGCCATGCGTCATCGTTTTCAAATCGGAACCATTGTGGGAGATGCCACAATCGCTGTGCGCTATCAAAAAGGGGGGTACATTGGTTCCATTGAGGAGTATTTTATCTCCAAACTTACTGCTGGTGATGTTTTTACGTTTGCAGGACGAAATTTGGAGTTCATTCGCATAAAAGGAATGCAGGCTCATGTACGAAACTCCACCAAACGAACCAATAAAGTCCCTTCATGGATGGGAGGGCGTTTGAGTTTTTCAGCACAGATGTCAAAATTACTGAGAGAAGAACTGTATACCGCAGACCCAAAGAATCGCCAACAATCGGATGAAATCAAAGCACTTTTGCCCATGTTTGACAAACAACGACAGGAAAGCATGGTTCCCAAACCCAATGAATTTTTGATTGAAACGTTTAGGACCCGGGATGGATATCACCACATTTTTTATCCTTTTGAAGGGCGTGCAGTACACGAGGCCATGAGCAGTTTGCTTTCATATCGCATTAGTCTTTTGACACCCATCACCTGTTCCCTGGCCTTTAATGATTATGGTTTTGAAATGTTATCGGACAAGGAAATCGATATTCAAGCAGTAATTGATAATAATCTTTTCAGTACCGAATACATGTTGTCCGATCTCCAAAAGAGTCTAAATTCGAATGAAATGGCTAGACGTAAGTTTCGAGACATTGCGGTCATTAGTGGAATGGTCTTTACGGGTTATCCCGAGAAAGGTATCAAAATGAAGCATTTGCAAAGCAGTTCACAATTGCTTTTTGATGTATTCCGCGATTTTGAACCGGACAACCTCATGTTCCAGCAAGCCTTTACCGAAACCTTTGAACACCAGTTGGAAGAGGGGCGTTTGCGATTGGCCTTGGAACGAATTGCCCAACAGGAAATCGTTTGGAAACCATGTGCCAACCCCACCCCATTTTCTTTTCCCATCATAACTGACAGACTACGGGAAAAACTGTCCAATGAAAAACTGGCAGACCGAATTAAGCGGATGACTAAAATTCTCTCAAAGTGATTCTAAATTCCGAAATACAAGGTGAAAAATTCGAATTTCATCCCCATGGTGGTGTTTTTTGGAGAAAAAAATCTCTTTTGCTTATCAGTGATGTTCACTTGGGCAAAGTGGCTCATTTTAGAAAGTTCGGCTCCGCAGTTCCACAAAAAGCTGTACATAAAAATTATATCTTACTTGACGAACTTGTTGAGCATTTCAATCCATTTCAGATTTGTTTTTTGGGTGATTTATTCCATTCCTCTCTCAACAAGGAATGGGAGTTATTTGAAAATTGGGTGGCCAAAACTCCTTCTGAAGTGATTTTGGTTGCTGGGAATCACGATATTATTTCCCCCCACAAGTTTGAACAATTAGGCATTCCCATTTTTGAGGAATTGGTATTGGATAATTTTCTGTTGACGCATCATCCTGAAGAACGTGAAGGCTTTTTTAATTTCTGCGGGCATATTCATCCTGCGATTCGACTTCAAGGGTTTGGGCGCCAGCGATTAAAACTACCTTGCTTTTTCAAAACCCATTCCCAAATGATTTTGCCTGCATTTGGGGAATTCACCGGGACCCACGTGCTTCAACCTAAAAAGGAGGATGAAGTCTTTGTGATTGTAGAAAATGAGGTGGTGAAAGTTTAGATTTCCCATTTTGGACTTCGACTGCGCTCAGTCTGACAAATAGAAAAAAGGAATTAGCACTTTATGTCATTCCTGCGCAGGCAGGAATCCATAGAGTTTTACCATAATTAATCAGATTCCCACTTTCGCAGGAATGACAATTCATTTACTTTTGCCACAAATTTTTTTCGATTGTCCCTATCGTCCATTTCCAATCGATTTGAAAAGTCTCCCCAAATAAGGAAACTAGGGGAAGCTATATCCCATTCCCAAAATACTATACTCGAAGGGCTTTCAGGTTCGGCTCTTTCTTTTGCCCTCTCCAGTGTCTTTAAATCTTCAGAAACTCCCTTTCTTTTGTTACTGAATGACAAGGAGGAAGCGGCTTATTACTTAAATGATTTGGAGCAGCTAGTGGGCGAGCAAGATGTATTGTTTTACCCTGGGAGTTATCGTAGGCCCTATCAAATTGAGGAAACGGATAACGCAAATGTTTTGTTGCGTGCTGAAGTGTTGAACCGTATCAATTCCAGAAAAAAGCCGGCCATTATCGTAACCTATCCCGATGCGCTTTTCGAAAAAGTGGTCACGCGAAAGCAGCTGGATAAAAACACGTTAAAGGTTAAGCTGAACGATACCCTTTCATTGGATTTTTTGAATGAGGTCCTCTTTGAATATCAGTTCAAACGGGTTGATTTTGTTACAGAACCAGGTGAATTTTCCGTACGTGGAGGAATTTTGGATGTTTTCTCTTTTTCGCATGAAGAGCCCTATCGTATCGAGTTTTTTGGAGATGAGGTGGATAGTATCCGTACGTTTGATGTTGAAACACAGCTGTCCAATGATAAGGTAAAACGCATTACCATTATCCCTAATGTCGAAAATAAGTTTCTACAAGAGACCCGGGAAAGTTTCCTAAAATACGTCTCTCCCAAAACCGTCATTTTTTCAAGAAATCTTGATTTGGTTTATGGTAGAATAGATTCGTTTTTTGAAAAAGCAGAAGATAGTTTTTCCAACCTACAAAGTGAACTTAAACATGCCAAACCCGAAGAGTTATTTGTCACTTCTTCACTTCTGAAGAATCAGCTCCAAGAGTTTTCAATGGTTCTAATTGGGGCTTCAACTCATTCTTCTGTCTCTTCGAGCGCAGTCGAGAAGCAAACAGAAGAAAAATCAGCCATCTCTCCCTCGACTGCGCTCGGGATGACGATGAAAACCAACATTTCCTTCAATACAAAACCTCAACCTTCATTCAACAAGAAATTTGACCTGCTGATTGAAAATCTCAATGAAAACCATGAAGCCGGTTTGACGAACTTTATTTTTTGTGCTTCGGAACAACAAGCCAAACGGTTCCATGATATTTTTGAGGATGTCGAGCAGGAGGTTCACTATCAGACTTTAGTTTTTCCACTCTACCAAGGGTTTTTGGACCAGGATTTAAAATTGGCTTGTTATACGGACCACCAAATTTTTGAACGATATCACAAGTTCCAGCTGAAAAATGGCTATGCCAAAAAACAGGCCATCACACTAAAGGAATTGACCAAACTGGAAGTGGGGGACTATGTGACGCACATTGACCACGGCATTGGAAAGTTTGGAGGACTTCAAAAAATAGACGTGGAAGGAAAGAAACAAGAGGCCATCAAATTGTTTTATGGGGATAGGGATATATTATATGTCAGCATCCATTCGCTACATAAAATTTCAAAATACAATGGCAAGGATGGTGCCGTTCCAAAAATCTATAAACTAGGTTCTGCGGCTTGGAAGAAACTGAAGCAGAAAACCAAAAGTCGGGTCAAACAAATTGCTTTTGACCTCATCAAAGTGTACGCTAAGCGTCGCATGGAAAAGGGGTTCCAATACGCTCCTGACAGCTACCTTCAGCATGAGTTGGAAGCTTCCTTCATTTATGAAGACACTCCCGACCAGGGCAAGGCGACGCAGGATGTGAAAAAAGATATGGAAAGTGAACGTCCGATGGACCGTTTGATATGCGGGGATGTGGGTTTTGGAAAAACTGAGGTAGCCATCCGCGCCGCTTTTAAGGCAGTGGACAATGGAAAACAGGTCGCTATCTTGGTTCCGACAACTATTTTAGCTTTCCAGCATAACAAAACCTTCAAAAAAAGGCTGGGGGAACTTCCCGTTACTGTGGATTACCTAAACCGCTTCAGAACAGCCAAAGAAAAAAGGGATATTCTGGAACGATTGGCCCAGGGCAAAATCGATATTATCATTGGTACACATCAGTTGGTAAACAAAAATGTGCAGTTTAAGGATTTGGGGCTTCTCATTGTAGATGAAGAACAAAAGTTTGGGGTTTCTGTCAAGGATAAATTGAAATCCATCAAAGAGAATGTGGATGTTCTCACCTTAACCGCAACCCCAATACCCCGTACACTACAATTTAGTTTGATGGCTGCCCGTGATCTTTCTATCATCAATACCCCACCACCAAATCGGTATCCAATTGACAGCAGGGTAATCCGCTTGGATGAGGAAATTATCCGTGATGCCATTTCTTATGAAATTCAAAGAGGGGGACAGGTGTTTTTTATTCATAATCGCATAGAAAACATCAAAGAAGTAGCGGGTATGATCCAACGTTTGGTCCCTGATGCCAAAATTGGAATTGGCCATGGACAGATGGAAGGCAGAAAGTTAGAGCAATTGATGCTCGCTTTTATGAATGGGGAGTTTGATGTTTTGGTTTCTACCACTATTGTGGAAAGTGGTCTAGACGTCACTAACGCCAATACAATATTCATCCATAATGCCAATAACTTTGGTTTGAGCGACCTTCACCAAATGCGTGGACGTGTAGGCCGAAGCAATAAAAAAGCATTCTGTTTTTTCATTACCCCACCTTATGAGGTGATGACCACCGAAGCTCGTAAACGCATAGAAGCTCTGGAACAGTTTACCGAATTGGGTAGCGGCTTCAACATAGCGATGAAGGATTTGGAAATTCGTGGTGCTGGGGATTTATTGGGAGGTGAGCAAAGTGGGTTCATCAACGAAATTGGTTTCGAGACGTATCAAAAAATATTGGCCGAAGCGATTGACGAATTGAAGGAAAATGAGTTCAAAGAACTTTATGATGAAGTGGAAGGTGAAAAGGAAAAAGTCTTTGTCAAGGAAACCCAATTGGATACGGATTTTGAATTGCTTTTTCCGGATGATTACATCAACAATATCACGGAACGCCTCAATCTGTATACCCAATTGAATGTAGTAAAGGATGAGGAAGGCCTGCAACAGTTTGAAGCCAAGCTAGTGGACCGCTTTGGAGAACTGCCCGAACCTGCGGTGGATTTATTGAATTCAGTTCGGATAAAATGGATGGCCAATGGTATTGGATTGGAGAAAGTTATTCTTAAAAAAGGAAAGTTTTTGGGGTATTTTATTGCTGACCAGCAGTCCGAGTTTTACCAAAGTCCCTCCTTTACTCATGTGTTGAACTATGTCCAAAAAAATCCTAGAGCTTGCCAGCTTAAAGAAAAGCAAACCCGAAATGGGTTACGGTTATTGTTGGTTTTTGATGGTATCATTACGATTTCCCAAGTTCTTCAGGTTTTGAACCCACTTGTTCCAAAAAAGGACCCTTTAACCGTGGGACAATGAATCAAAAAACCTACTTCAATTGGAGCTCTGGAAAAGACTCAGCGCTAGCGCTGTACTATCTACTTCGTCAAGGAAATATTTCGATTGACCGTCTTTTGACCACCGTAAATGGGCATTACGCTAGGGTTTCTATGCATGGGCTACGAAGAAGTGTTCTTGAAGCCCAAACGGAGGCCATTGGTATTCCTTTGGATGTTATAGAAGTTCCGGAAAACCCGTCAATGGAACAGTACGATGCCTTAATGAAAAAAAAAGTTCTAGAACTTAAAGCGGCAGGGTATACCCACACTATTTTTGGTGACATTTTTCTTGAGGATTTAAAAAAGTATCGTGAAGCTATGTTTCGCCCATTGGGTATTCAACCTATTTTTCCTCTTTGGAAGAAGGACACCAAAGAATTACTCCAAGAATTTATTGAGTTGGGATTTAGAGCAATCATTGTTTGTATCAACAACTCAAAACTCGAAAAATCCTTTCTGGGAAAGGAACTTTCTTTAGAACTCATGGAGAGATTTCCAGAAGATGTTGACCCCTGCGGGGAAAATGGGGAGTTTCACACCTTCTGTTTTGATGGACCTATTTTTCAATACCCTGTAGCTTTTGAAGTTGGAGAACAAATATTCAAAGCGTATAATAATCCTTCAGACTCATCAAAATCAATACAGTTTGGCTTTTCCGATATCTTGTTAGCCAAGTAAAATTGATTCTCAATTGGGGTTCAAGGAATGTACTTTTTAAGTTTGCTTTAACCAAATCTTCGGCATAACGGACAATCCAAAAAGAAGTATTTTTAATTACAGAAAATATAGTGCCCTGTACTACATCAAAAGTCCAATATTAAAAATCAGCCTTCTGTGCCTAAGCTCTATTATGTTGATGGGGTCATGTAAATCTTTAAAAAAAGTAAATACCGTCAGTGTCAGAACAACCAAACCGCGTAAAATAAGTCCTGAAGCACAAAACCTATACAAAAGACTCCAGGAAACTACCGAAAAAGGCTATGCCTTTGGTCATCAAGATGCCACAGCTTATGGTATAGGGTGGAAGAATGATGGAACGCTTTTTAAGTCCGATTTACACGAGATTACTGGCCAACATCCCGCGGTGCATGGTTTTGATATTGGCCATTTAGAGTTAGGATGGGAATATAACTTAGATACGGTACCTTTTACTTTAATACAAAACCAAATAAAAAAAATACACCAAAAAGGGGGTGTCATTACCATCAGTTGGCATGCCAGCAATCCCATATCTGGCGGAGATTCTTGGAATCGAAAGGGTAAGCCCATAAAAAAGCTGCTATCCGGAAGGCGTCTGCACAAAACCTACAAGACTTGGTTGGCTGGTATAGCCGGTTTTTTTAACAATATCAAAGATGACCAAGGCCGACCGATACCTATCATCTTCAGGCCTTTTCATGAAATGAACAAACCTTGGTTCTGGTGGGGCAAGGGTAAATGCTCGGCCGATGAGTATAAAAGGTTTTGGCGTGAGACCGTTGATTTACTTACCCATGAATTTTCAGCGGACCAACTGTTGTTCGCCTACTCTCCTGATGCGTTCGATAGTAGAGAGGCATATTTGGAATACTACCCAGGTGATGATATTGTGGATATTTTAGGGATGGATTTGTACCAACATTGGACAGCAAAATCCTTTTCAAAAAATTTGAATGATGAACTTAAGGTCATCGCACAATTGGGAAAGGAAAAACAAAAACTATACGCTCTTACAGAATCTGGACTGAATAAAGTACGTATATCCGATTGGTGGACTAAGGTTATTGACCAACAACTTGCCAATTCCGGGATTACATGGGCACTTTTTTGGCGCAATGCCAGAAAGAGCCATCATTTTGTTTCCTATCCTGGACATAAAAGCGCTTCTGACCTTATGCAACTTGCTCAAAAAGATTATGTGTTATTTCTTGAAGATATTGCACCCACAGAGGTCTCTTCGGAAGCTCAATAGTGCAATTCTCCAAGAAGGGTGGTAACGTAATAACAACCTGTGTTACATGCTATCATAAACCATTTTAACAAAGTTCCCTATTTTATTGGGTTCCAACCAACGAGTAACAATGACCAAATCCTTTTCTTGGTCTACTACAATGAAATTACCCCCAAATCCAGCAGCATAAAACACATGCTCAGGAACGCCTTCCCAATAGCGATTTCCTTCTTTCTGGTTTAACCACCACATATAGCCGTAATTCACATTGGGTATTGAGGGAGTTGTGGCCTTTTTAATCCAAGCCTCGCTTATCATCCGTTTCCCATTCCAAACTCCGTCATTCTGGAAAAGTAATCCGAAGCGTGCCATGTCCTCTGTACTTATAAAGATTCCTGCTCCAGAATGTCCTCCTCCGGTAACTGACTTCATTTTTAATCCATCAATGGTGGTCCATGCATGGTCGTAACCAAACCAGCGCCATGTGGTTGAAGCCCCAATACCATCCATAAGATTTTCCTTGAGCGCCTTAGGCAGTGGATTTCGCCAAAGCTGGGTCAATGAGTATGCCAAAACATTTACACGAACGTCATTGTATTCCATCACTGTGCCGGGCTCACGAAGCTCTCTATATTTCCAATCATCCAAACCACCTTCACGTGGAGGTCTGTCGGCCCAGTCCTTTATACCCCAAAGTTCCCCAGACCAATCTGAATTTTGTTGTAGAAGATGCTCCCAGGTAATTTTCGAATTGTGCTCGCCATCAAAAGTGCCATCCCAAACATATTGGCCCACTTTATCATCTGTACTTGAAAAAAAACCTTTGTCAAAAGCCAATCCGGCCATAGTGGACAAAAAGCTTTTGGTTACACTGAAGGTCATATCCACTCTTCGCGTATCTCCCCAAGAGGCGACCAAATAGCCATTCTTTAGAATCATTCCTGCGGGTCCTCCACGTTTTTTGGTGGGTCCCAGAACCTCATGAAACGGTTCCCTTTCAAACCCCTTTAAAATAGCCCGGCGCAAGTCTTTTGACCCTGAGTATTCGTTTTCCTTGGCAAAATCAATTGCCGCGTTTAACACTTTAGAGTCGTATGAAAATTTTTTGGAGTCAATTACTGTCCATTCGGCATTGCGCTCTGGAAAAGAGGTTTCCTGAGCTTTCATCTCATTGCCAAGAACCAAGACTAGAAAGGTAAAAAGTATGCGTTTCATGCTCTATTTTTTTAGGTGCATGAAGGTACTAATAAGTTGGAAGGTTTCACCCGTTAAAAACGAAATCAGAATCTTTTTCTCAATAGTAGTTTTCCCTCTTTATCATAATATCGCCAAGTCCCCACCTGAACATCCTTCCGAAAACGGCCGGTCATCTTTTTTCCTCCGTCAGAATAGTAGGCCACATAGGTTCCATGTTTAAGGCCATCCTTTAGCTCTACTTCAAATCGGACAGTGCCATTTGCGTACTTTTTGACAAATTTTTTCGCCGTTAAATCATTGGGATAAATGGGGCGCAGATTGAAAATCGTTTCATTTACTTCAGTGCTAGTTTGGGCAACTCCCTTGGAATTACCGGCAATCGATTTTTCTTGGAACTGACTTAATGCTTTCACCTCATCCACATCCTGATAATTGATTACTACCCGACTTTGAAAAAGGTCATCTTCGGGTGTCATTTGTAAGCCTACTTGCGGAAAACAAATAATGAAGTCCTTGTTTTTCCGCATTTGGGACCTAGTCTTGCCATCAGCTAAGGCGTACATATTATTATATAGCACTGGAACGTTACTATACACAAAAAGGCTTGATTTTTTTCTAAACCGTTTTTCAAATTCCTTGAAATCCTTTGAAGCAGACAGCGTATTTTTCGAAATTACATCGTTGATGATGCTTTTTAAAGTATTGGGGTTATTACTGAAAATCACATAATCATCCACAATGGTAAAATAGGGTTTGTCCAGTTCCTTAAACCGACTCCCTAATAAAATCTTGAAAAACCCTTTTATGGAAAGAAAGTTTATTTCATGCTGTTTGTAAGTAACCGCCTTGAACTTTACTGGTGTCTTTTTTCGGATTTGATTCAAAATGAAGCCCAGATTGGTCCTCGCGTTTTCAATATCCTCGGTTTTGAGTACCAGGGCTATGTCATTCTTACCTTTGGAAATCTGTGATTCAATTTGAAGTATCGCTAGCTCATCACCAATCCAACTTACAAAATGTTCCTCTATGTTTATTTTCAGAAACTTCTCCAGTTTTTCAATTCCTTCTTGGTAGGTCTCAAACTGTTTGGGATTATCTTGTTGGACCAAATTGAAATTATCATAGAACTTGGAGAAACTATCGAATCCATAACTGAGGTAAAGTGCAGTTCGCTTTGGCGCAATTTCAGGAATGCTTCTTTTTGCCGTTCCAGATTTCTGAAGAGCCTCTAAATAACTTTCATTTGTATCACTGATGTTGGTATATCCATTTGCAGTCAGAGTACTATTTTTATCCAGCTCAAAATGAAATCCAGAAAATAGGAAGTTCTCACTCATTCTATCTACCCAATCACCTGGTTTGTCCGAAAAGCCTTTTATATAATCGTCCAGATGATTGTACTGTACATAAAGTCGGAACAAATCCTCATATCCCACCTTTTCGTTAATCTCGATGAAGTTTAAGTTTCTCCCCAAGACGGGTTCCTCAAACTGGTCAATTGAGGCCTCCACCAATGAGTGGGTATATGAAGCAATAAGCTGATTCTTTATAAAGGAAAGGGAAAGGGTTTTCTTGCTCTCGCGATCATAAATTTCCAAAATCTCATGATCGTGGTAATTTCGTTTGCTCAATGTATAATTTTGGTCAAGTAGTGTATTCAAGTAAGTCTTTAGCAATTTGAGCTTGGCGATGCGCTTTAAATCTACCACATAGAAAACGCCATAATCCTTGGCAGAAATCATATGGATTGAGATAAAGAGCGAACGGTTATCCAAAAACTCAAACACTCGCCGTTGGTTGTTGAAAACCGTATCTACCTGCTGAATGTTAGAGGTTAGTTCGGAGAAATGATCGTTTTTAAGTAAGTGACCCCAAGCTTCGCTTTCACTAATTTTTTGCCAACTTTTTACCGGTTTTTCAGATTCGATAACAAAAACAGCATCCTTCGGTATCAAGTAAATAGATTGCAAATTGGTTTTAGGAGATAGAACAAGAAGGTAAAGGAGATAGCCTACATAAATCAGCATGACTGCCAACAATCCAAAAATGATTTTTTTTCTCATAAAATAGGTTCGCAAGGGATACCTATCTACAACGAAAAATCTTCGGATTTAGTCTTGTAAAATGTAAACCAAAAATTAGAGCGTCTTTAAGTCTTTTATGGTCTTGAAAGCAACATCTACTTGATCCTCATTTACCAAAATGGTAAACTCATTTGTTGTAGAGATTACTTCATAAAGAACAATGCCTTCCCAAGCCAAGCGTTGAAAAATGAAGTAATAGATTCCAGGGACGGAAACATTTTCAGCGGGTAATTTAACAGTAATGGAAGATAAGTTTTCAGCCTTCTGCGTGCAGCGTTCATGGGCAAAATACTTTTCTACCACTTTATCCATAGCATTGCTTACCACGATGTTGATTTCGTTTACCCCTCTTGAAGAGGTATAAAAGACATCTTGGTTGACATTGATTTCCTCCAGAAGCTGAGCTTGTTGTCGTAAAATAGTATCCGAAGCCAAGAAAGTGTAATCGGTAAGATTGGATCGTACCGTGATCTCCCCGATATTTTTGAGCACCTTTACAATTTTATGGGTGGCACGAAACTCCAAGTCATCCGAAAGGCGCTTTAAGGCCATCACCACCGCACCATCCTTTACATCCTTTCCCAAAGCATCAGAAATTTCAGGTTTGATTTGCCTGGATAGTGAGGTGAGATTAATGATGCCTTGTGCCAGGGCACTCTGCAAAAATGGTTTTTTCTTTATGTAGTGTTCAACAACTGCCGATATGGTTTTCATGTGTCTGGCTTTGTTTTCAAAAATAACATATTGTTATAAATAAAACAAATGGTTAAAAGAAGTGGAAAGCGTCCTCAATATGTTTTACTTTAAAACCCCGTTCATTTTTGCGTATCACCATCACGTCAAACCGAACCTCTATGTCTAAATCATTTTCCAACACATAGTGATTGGCAGCTTTGGTCAACCGTTTTATTTTTCCTGGATTAATGGTTTGTGAAAGGTCTTCTAAAAATTCAGAGGTTCTTGTCTTTACCTCAACTATAACCAAAAAGTTGTTCATTTTTGCTATGATATCAACTTCCGCTTTATCGAACCTATAGTTTTGTTTAAGGATTTGATACCCTTTTTTCTTTAAAAAATCTGCGGCAATTTGCTCTCCTTTGCGTCCAAAAGCGTTGTGTAGGCCCATAAATTTTGAAAAATAGAAAAAAAAGTGTGCATTTCGTCGAAAAATTTGGTGCTTGACCCTTATCATAACGTTAACATTGTAATTTGTGAGCTCTTTTCAGAACCACACCAACGCTAAGCTAGACATATAGTTGCCCCAAAACTATGGACCTATTTAACGCCGAACATTGCTATGGAGTACTTTATCAATTGTAATTCCTCAACTTTGGCGCCGTATACAACTCCATTGGATGCGTTACGTGCTGCCCACTTGTACCGAAGGCTAGGTTTTAGTGCTTCGGTCCAGACTATTAATGCCGCTGTAGGACAATCTGCTGATGCTTTGGTCGACACCCTTGTAGACCAGGCCTTAGCTGCACCCGTGATTCCAGCTCCCTTATGGGCAGATTGGAATAACGATAATTATCCTGCGGATGATGACCTTGCCAGACAATTACGTAATGCCCAACAAGAAGAGTTTGAAACAGCGTACGGAAACGCTCTTTTGGACAACAATCTAAGGGACAGACTTAGTTTCTTCTGGCACAACCATTTTGTTACCGAGATAGATGTATATCGATGTAATTCTTTTCTTTACTATTACATCAACTGTCTACAGCGTAATGCGCTTGGTAACTTTAAAACTTTTGTTAGTGAAATTGGTTTGACCAGTGCCATGCTCTATTATTTAGATGGTGCCAGAAACCGAGGTAATAACCCTAACGAAAACTATGCACGGGAGTTGTATGAGCTTTTCACCTTAGGTGAAGGAAACAACTATACTGAAGAAGATATCATTGAAACCGCAAAATCACTTTCTGGTTACACCAATCGGGGAGATGTTGGCTGTACCCAGGTTACCTTTAATCCGGATGATTTCAATACGGACAACAAGACCATTTTTGGTCAAACAGGAAACTGGGGGTACGATGATACCATAGATATTTTATTCAATGAACGTCCCAATGAAATAGCCAATTTTATATGTAAAAAACTTTACGAGTTTTTTGTGCACCCAGACTCTGATGACGAGATGGGCAACGCACAAGCTATCATCAGTGGTTTGGCCACAACCTTTGTCAACAACAACTTTGAATTGGCGCCAGTAATGCGTCAACTTTTCAAAAGTCAGCACTTTTTTGATGAGGACGCCATCGGTGTTATCATTAAAAGTCCATTTGATTTATACCTTGGCCTATTAAAGGAGACCAATTTTACGTATGATGACAATATCGTACAGAACATCATTGACTCTTCTAGATTGATTGGTCAAGAATTGTTTGATCCCTTTGATGTGGCTGGTTGGCAAAGAGATAGGGAGTGGATCAACACCAATTTCATTATTGGTCGCTGGTTGACTTTAGAAGTATTTATTCAAGCGTTCTTTCAATCCAATCCAGAACAATTTAGAACCTTAGGTATTGAAGCCACTGGAGCTAATGGTGCCACGGAAACTGATCCCAATGTGGTGGCAAGGGCCATAATCGACAAGCTTACACCAAAAGGTTTATTGACCGACGCGGATTACGATAGGGCTATCGTTGCTTTCCGGGAACCTTACGAAGACAATAATATCTACGAAACCGGATCTTGGAACATGACCCTGGATGATGCAGATACACAAGTTTACTTGTTGTTGCAGTATATGGCAAGAGAACCTGAATTTCAACTTAAATAACCCCTACAATTATGTGCGATACTCACCACACTCACGATACATCTCCATATAAAGGTCTTGAGCATGAAGGCCATGACCAGGAGCACAAAAACTGGAGCAGAAGATCCTTTCTCCAAGCCTTGGGGATTGCAGGTTCTGGTTCCATGTTTTTGGGAAGTAATTTATTAACTGCATCTGCACCGTCTCGTTTGACATCTGCCATTGCCGATGCGGAAACCGATAATATTCTCGTATTGATTCGTCTATCCGGAGGAAATGACGGATTGAGCACTGTAATCCCAGTACAGCAATACGACACTTATGCTAATGCCCGTCCCAACATTTACATTCCAGAAAGTAAGGTATTAAAACTTACTGACGACTTTGGTATACCCACCTACATGAACTCTCTGGAATCCCTTTGGGGAGAAGGAAAGTTCAAAGCTGTTCACGGTGTTGGATACCAAAATCAAAGTTTATCCCACTTTACCGGTTCGGACATTTACGCTAACACAGATTTGACCACCACAGGATTCACTGGTTTGAATACCGGATGGATGGGTAGACATTTTGAGCAATGTTATCCTGACTATCTGATAAATCCGCCAGAAGCTCCTGCAGCCATTCAAATCGGTAGTATAGCCAACTTGGTTTTCCAAGGTGAAGAGACCAATTACGCATTTGTGACCAACAACATCGATCAGTTGGAAGAAATTGCCGAGACCGGTTTGTTTTATGACATCGCAAACGCTCCTTTTGGCGATTGTATGTATGGTGATCAGTTGCGTTTCTTAAGAGGTGTAGCCAACACTACTTACGAATATGCCGGAAAAATTAATGAAGCCTACGAAAGAGGTCAAAACCAAGTGGAATACCAAGACAATGGTTTTGCAAGACAGTTGGCTTTATTGGCGCGATTGATTAAAGGTAACTTAGGAACCAAAGTGTATATGATTTCCATGGGAGGTTTTGATACACATGGGAACCAGCCTTTGGCCCACGAACGCTTAATGTCCAACTTATCGATTGCGGTCAACAACTTCTATGAAGATTTAGGTTTCACGCAACAGGATGAACAGGTACTTAGTATGACTTTCTCTGAGTTTGGACGACGAATTTTTGAGAATGGTTCTTTAGGTACGGATCACGGTAAGGCGGCTCCTACCCTTTTCTTTGGTTCTGGATTGAATGGAAGTGCCTTTGTTGGAGATCACCCATCGTTGGATAGTCCAAACAGTCGAGGAAACCTAGACTATACCATGGATTTTAGGGACTTATATGCCACTGTACTTGCAGAATGGCTTTGTGTACCAATTCCATTGGTAGAGCAACACTTATTGGATCATCCGTACAATCCTGTCAATCTAGGATTTAATTGTAGTGGTGTGGACTTCCCAGATATTGCAATGGATAACGATCCGCCTACATTACCGGATACACCACCAAGTGATCCAGATGGTATGGACCCAGATGCAACCATTGAAAGTGCCATTGTCCATAGACCCTATTATCCAAATTCAAGAGCACCACACATTTATCTTGAAATGCCTTTTGCGGCCCATGTGGATATTGAATTGTTTAATATTCTAGGTCAGAAAGTAGGTACTGTTTTCAATGAAATGATGCTTGAAGGTTCGGCAGAAATAAACATTCGAGAGCGAATGAGAGACAGTCTGTCCACTGGAAAGTACATCTACAGAATATCCGTAGGTAGCGAAAGAATGAGTAAATCCGTAATGATTATGTAAAGCTTACTCCAATAAGCAAACACTCTGGAATCCTCCGATTGTGCAATTCCCACCCCATCTTAGGAATGCCCTTTCGGAGGTTTCTTTTTTGATTCCAAATACCCTTTAGCTTATACCAAAATCTGTATTTTTGGGGCTTAATTAAGCTACATGATGTCTCAAGACGGTACTCCATCTAGATATACCCTAACCGCAGCACTACCTTATACCAATGGGCCTATACATATTGGCCACTTGGCGGGGGTCTATGTTCCCGCGGATATCTATGCGCGGTATCTCCGTCTAAATGGTCATGACGTTGCCTTCATTTGCGGGAGCGATGAACATGGTGTCGCCATTCCTATGAAAGCCAAAAAGGAAGGGGTTTCCCCAAAGGAGATTATTGACAAATACCACCATATAATAAAACAGTCCTTTGCTGACTTTGGGATTACTTTTGACAATTATTCAAGAACTTCAGCAGAAATACACCATAGGACTGCTTCCGAGTTTTTCAAGAAATTGTATGAACACGACGATTTTATAGAAGAGACCACAGAGCAGTTGTATGATGAAGAAGCCCAACAATTCTTGGCAGACCGCTTTGTTATAGGTACATGCCCCGTCTGCGGACACCATGAGGCCTATGGTGATCAGTGCGAAAACTGTGGTTCATCCTTGAATGCCACTGATCTTATCAATCCAAAATCCACTATCACCGGAACCATTCCTACTTTAAAAAGAACCAAACATTGGTTCTTACCCTTGAATAGATATGAAGGTTTCTTAAAGGAGTGGATAATCGAGGGACACAAAGATGATTGGAAGCCTAATGTTTATGGTCAATGTAAATCCTGGATAGATGATGGTTTGAAACCACGTGCAGTAACACGGGACTTAGACTGGGGAATTCCAGTTCCTGTAAAAGATGCTGAAGGTAAGGTGCTCTATGTCTGGTTCGATGCACCCATCGGATATATTTCTTCCACAAAAGAATGGGCGGAACGAGAAGGAAAAGATTGGGAGCCCTATTGGAAGGATAAAAACACCAAATTACTTCACTTCATCGGTAAGGATAACATTGTTTTTCACTGCATCATATTTCCTAGTATGCTAAAAGCCCATGGCGAATTCGTATTGCCGGAAAATGTTCCGGCCAACGAATTTTTGAACTTGGAGGGAAACAAATTATCGACTTCAAAAAATTGGGCAGTTTGGCTACATGAATACTTGGAAGAGTTCCCCGATATGCAGGATGTGCTTCGATATACATTAACGGCCAATGCACCAGAAACCAAGGATAATGATTTTACGTGGAAGGATTTTCAAGCTCGAAACAATAATGAGTTAGTCGCCATTTTTGGGAATTTTATCAATCGCGTGGTAGTTCTTACGCATAAATATTATAATGGCATAGTCCCTACACCTGGCGAATTCCTCGAACAAGACAAAAATGCCTTAAGTTCTTTGGCAGAGTTCCCAAGTATTTTGGAAAATTCTTTGAACCGATATCGGTTTAGGGAAGCCAGTCAAGAATTAATGAACTTAGCGCGTTTGGGGAACAAGTATTTGGCGGACGAAGAGCCCTGGAAACTCATAAAGACAGACGAAGAAAGAACCAAAACCATAATGTATGTGGCATTGCAAATAGCAACAGGACTTGCTATTTTGAGTGAACCCTTCTTACCGTTTACTTCAGAAAAACTAAAGAACATTCTCAATATCAATTCAAGTGAAAGGCGAATCGTATGGAATGAGGTTTCTACAAAAGAGATTCTGTTGCCTTTTGGACATCAAATCAACAAAAGTGAACTCTTGTTTCGCAAAGTAGAAGACAAAGAAATAGAAGCGCAGTTAAACAAATTGGAAGCCACCAAACAAGTCAATGCTCAAATGGAAAAAGAAATAACACCCCAAAAAGACACCATCACATTCGATGACTTCAGCAAAATGGATATGCGCGTGGGGACCATTATTGAGGCCGAAAAGATGCCGAAAGCCAATAAGCTTTTGGTATTAAAAGTAGATACCGGTCTGGATACCCGAACCATTGTCTCCGGAATTGCGGAGAGTTTTAAACCCGAAGAAATCGTTGGAAAAAAAGTAACGGTATTGGTGAATCTAGCCCCGAGAAAACTTCGCGGTGTGGAAAGTGAAGGCATGATTTTGATGACCGAAGACAAATCCGGGAAATTGGTTTTCCTCAACCCAGATGAAGATAGGGTTGAAAATGGGGAAACCATTAATTGATCTGTATTAAACAGCCAATGGTTAAATCACCGATATTTTGTCTTTTACTCTTGTTTCTATGCTGGTGCAGCTATTGTCAAGAGACCATACTTGAGTTTTCAACTGATTACCCCGATACTCCCTTTTTGATGCAGGATTCGTTTACCATGGTGGATGAGTCGACTGAAGATTTTACCGTATTTCTTACCAAAAAGAGTGATATCTCAGCATATCATTTTACCAGTTCTTTGGAAAAAAAGGGACGACTTTTTTCGAAACAGCTTCCCAACAAGTACAAGCTTCCGATAGGCGGAACCATAAACGGTTCAAAATACACTTTGTTTTATTCCAATCAATACAAGAGTAAGTTTGCGGGAATAGTATTCGATTTTGAAACTAGATGGTCAAAGGTTTTCGAAATTGACTTGAAACTAACGAACGAAATTTATCTAACTCGATTTAATCATTCGAATACATTCCACATCTTAACCACCTCCTATCGGAAAGAGGAATTTTACTTATACATTTTCGATAATGTAGGAAATTACAAGAGAAAAGTTATTGATTTATCACCATTTGAATTTCTTGGTCAGGCTAACTATCCAACAAGGTTAAAACATCTTTTGGCCATAGGAACCACTGTTGGGATTACCGATTTAAAATTAGTAGAGGACGACATTCCGTATTCCTTGGACTCAATGGTATCCTTGTATAAACTATACATTGTTGAGGGCAAAATGTACCTAACTGTGGATTTGAATAACAGATACACCCAAATCATCACATATGATCTGAAAAAAGACGTCTCTGGTTTTCTAAAAATTCCTCAACCAGAACTAAAAAAAGAATCCAAAAGCAATTCGTATTTGATGGGTAACGACCTATTTCAATTCAAAATAAACCCTCAAGAAATGAGGGTTAGGATTACTGATTTGCAAGCGCAAAAAACTCTTAAGGAATATTCAGTTTCAAAATCGGATTCCCTATATATTTCACAAGGCCCAATACGACAGAGAGGTGGGAGATTTGACAACAGTAGGGAATTTGACCGAACTTCCAAATTCTTAAGAAAAGTATCATCTGGCAATCCCGGTATTTTAGTTCATAAATCGGAAGAAGGTTACGAAATTAATATAGGAAGTGTGGAAGAAATTACAGACCCCTTACTTACTACTTTGGCTTTGGTAAACCCCATTTCGGCAGTAGCAGTTTTCGGGAGTTTTACGCTTGTTGTGAACCCAGTGGCTTTAGCTTTTTATAAGGTATCCAATAGTCGAGCGGTATATATTTTTAGTCTTTTGGATGAAAATTTTGAACTAAAAAATGGTAATGAACCAAAAAACATCTTTTACACCATAGATGACTACATCGTTCAAGAAGGTTTAAAAAGATTTACTGCAGCTGATGTGTTCAGCTATCAAGGGGGATATGTTTTTGGGCGCTTGGACAAAAAAACAAAAGTATATTCCTTTCTAAAGTTCTAATTCTTGCTCAAAATTGCCCACCATCACATTTATAAACATCCTTTACCGGAAGGTCATCGGTTTCCGATGGATAAATATGATTTGCTTCCTAGACAGTTAATACATGAAGGAACCTGCACGCCAGATAATTTCTTTAATCCGACTTTCCCTGAGGATACAGATATTTTAGCCTGTCACGATACGGAGTATTATCAAAATCTAATCCAACTTCAATTAAAGCCCAGTGAAGTACGGAAAATTGGTTTTCCATTAAGTGAGGAATTGGTCCAACGCGAACGTATCATTGCCGATGGCACCATAAAGGGTTGCCATTTTGCCATAGAACACGGAATTGCCATGAACATCGCCGGAGGAACCCATCATGCCTATTCCAACCGAGGAGAGGCCTTTTGTATGCTGAATGACCAGGCCATTGGGGCCCGATATCTCATTAACAATGGGCTAGCCCAAAAAGTACTCATTGTCGATTTAGACGTGCATCAAGGAAATGGAACGGCGGAAATTTTTCAAAACGACGATGCCGTTTTCACCTTTTCTATGCATGGTAGGGGAAATTATCCCTTCAAAAAAGAGAAATCAGACTTGGACATTCCTCTGGAAAAGGGCACAACGGACAAAGAATATTTAACCCAACTCAAGGGAATCCTTCCCAAGTTATTGGAAACGGTTCAACCTGATTTTATCTTTTATCTCTGTGGCGTGGATATTCTATCTACTGATAAACTCGGAACCTTGGGAATGACCCTCGAAGGTTGTAAAGAACGTGATCGTTTTGTGCTGCGGACCTGCTTTGACAAAGGAATTCCAGTTCAATGCAGTATGGGAGGCGGGTATTCGCCAGAAATTAAAATAATTATTGAAGCACATGCAAACACCTTCAGACTAGCTCAAGATATTTATACTTAGTTTTAAGCACTAATTATTCAACCTTATGCGACTTATAACCCTATTACTCCTGTTGCTTATTTGTCATCAACACCATGCACAAGAATTAAAACTCAAAAAGAAAGATAACCTATGGAATAATTTCACTTACGACATGGGTAACGTTTTTGGAGGAATTGGTCATGCTTATAGCCGTCCCTTTCACTGGAAAGGAAACGACTGGGCAAACTTTGGTTACTTGGCCGGGGGAACACTGGCCCTTTTCACTGTAGATGATGAATTGGACGAGTGGGCGGATGGATTCCGAGATGATATCCCCGATTTTTTGGTGGATTATGGAAATGAATACGGTAGTCCTGAGAATAACTACATGCTGACAGGAGGGGTCTATTTGGCTGGATTATTCACTAAGAATGAAAAATTAAGACGCACAGGGGTTCTCCTTATCGCATCGGCCACGGCAGGTGGTTTTTTACAGCAGGTTAGCAAGCGAATAATTGGGAGGGCGCGTCCAAAGAGCGGAGAATCCTCCAGCACATATGACCCTTTTAACTTGGACAGGGTTTTTAATTTCGATTCGTTCCCATCGGGACATGCCATGCTAGCTTTTACCAACGCCTATGCCATTGCCAAACAATTCAAGAGTCCTTGGGTAAAAGCGGGAATTTATACTGTGGGTTCAATTCCCGCATTGGCAAGGGTCACAGACCGCTTCCATTGGGTTTCTGATGTTGTTTTCAGCACGGTGTTGAGTATTTTCATCGTAGAGTCTATTGACAAGTATCTCAACTCCAAGTATGAGGAAAAGTATAATGATCAACAAAAAAAATTGAGTTGGAACCTCAACTTTGGACCAGGGACCATGGGTATTGCGGTACGTTTCTGATTTTATGTAATCTGATTTTAAATAACCGGGTGCCGGTTCTGAAACCAAGTCCATTTTGTAATTTTGCTCAACTAAAAAAATTGAAATGTTATCAAAAAGATTAGAAAAAGCGCTTAATACCCAAATCCGAATAGAAGCGGAATCCTCTCAGGTATACCTTTCCATGGCTTCCTGGGCGGAGGTAAAAGGACTGGAAGGTGTCGCTGGTTTTATGTATGGCCATGCTGATGAAGAGCGTATGCACATGCTAAAATTGGTAAAATACGTTAATGAGAGAGGCGGCCATGCTGTGGTATCTGACTTAAAAGCTCCAGAAACCGAATTTGGCACCCTTCAAAAGATGTTACAAAAATTATTTGACCACGAGGTTTTTGTATCCCAAAGCATCAATGAGTTAGTGCACATTACTTTGGAGGAGAAGGATTACGCGACGCATAATTTCTTGCAATGGTATGTAGCTGAACAATTGGAAGAAGAGGCTTTGGCACGAACAGTTTTGGATAAAATCAATTTGATTGGGGACGATAAGGGAGGACTTTATCTTTTCGACAGGGATATCCAACAATTAACTGTAGAGAGTGCCGCATCCGACACTGCTGGTGAATAAGTGTTAATAACTATTTATTTAGATTAATTTAAAATAGCTATATTTGACCCACTGAGATATTCAGATGGGGAAAACAAAAAAGGCCAGCAAAAAGGAAAAAGCTTTACTAAAAGAGCTGTCGCTTACCAATTGTAAGACCAAATGCTGCAAAAAATATAAGAAGTCAGAAAGCAAGCGATGTAAACGCTGTCCTTGTTATGATTTACTGAAAAAAGTTGCATAGAGAACCGCCCAATGGCGGTTTTTTCTTTTACTGTTTTACAGCACTGGATTGAGCCACCTTTTCAAGATTAGTACTGAAGAATTCAGAGGCGTCGGGTACCGACAGATAGTTTCTCATTTTATTCCAATACACATCACTATGATCACATGCCCCATCACATTCCTGAAGATATTTGCGATGTGCTTCTTTTTTGCCCTTCATATACACCAAGTAGAAGGAAAAGTTCGATTTACCCAACTCTCGTTCAAAGTTTTCTTGATCGTTCCAATAGTCTAACTCGCCTTGGTGGTCCAATTGAAGTCCCTGTTCATAGATGGCATCCCTAATTGCCAAATCCTCATAAAAGCGGAGTAACTTAGTATCTGTCAAAGCAGTTTGTCCTTGGACCTGGAAGCTAAGACCAACTAGCAATATTCCCAAAAACAAATAACTCCTTTTCATTATTTACGTTGCTTTTATCAATAGACGACAATGTTATGCAATGGTTACTTAATTTTATTTTAATTTATCGTTAAATCCTTGATAATAAAAGAAAAAGGGGCATACTGCCCCTTTCATCGATGATTTACGTGGATATCTATTTATCCAGCATTAGTAGTTCCTTACACTGTATCTCAGTAATATAGCGCTTCTCTCCCTCCTTGGTTTCATAGCTTCTTGAGGTAAGTTTTCCTTCAACGGCAACTTCCTTGCCCTTGACTAGGTAGCTCTCAACGATTTCAGCTGTTTTTCCCCAAGCGACTACATTGTGCCATTGGGTTTCCGTTACACGTTCCCCCTTTGCATTCTTATAGCTTTCATTAGTAGCCATGGAGAATTTGGCCAGCTTGTTTCCATTCTCCAAAATAATTACTTCAGGATCGTTTCCTAGGTTTCCAATCAACTGTACCTTGTTTTTCAGTGCATTCATAATTTTAATTTTAGCGTTAAACAGTTAATACCATCGAATTGCATCATTCGACAAGGCAAACTTAAAAGGTACAGATTGCTAAAATCGGTTCAAAAACAATTGTTTCCGTTTGTAAACGGATGTAAATGATTAATCAACATAAAAATAGGCTCAGGTATTTGATGCCAAAACCCTGTTTATTAGTTTTGTTTTGCTATTTGAGTAATACCGCATACAGATTGCCATCAGAGCTCCCAAAATAAAGTTTATCATCATAAACTACAGGGTCAGATAAAATCGAGCCCAAATCGTGAATCATCTTTTCTGATTCCAAATAATCCTTACCGTAAAGATCAAACCCATCAAGAAAAGTGCCGTCAGGTTTAAATATTTTGTGATAGTTTTTTTTACTGGCTTCAGTTTGAAATACCCAATTGAATTTGCCAGTTTTATGGTTTACACTTGTAATCTTTCCATCAAATGAGCTAAAGATGATTTCATCTTTGTAAGAACTAGCTTTGGAATAAATGCGCATGTTCGTCGGTACTTCCCATTCCTTAAGGCTTGTATTGATATTGTAACAATAGAACATATGTCCATCAGAAGAACCGAAATAGACATGTTCCCCATGTATTTTAGGGGTTGAAATAATCCAACCTCTGGGCTGTCGGTAATTCCAAACCCCTGTCCCAGTTTTGGTGTCAACAACGTATAAATTATAGTCCCGACTCCCAAAATATACTAGGTCATTGTGAATGCTAACACCCCTTTGAATTTCGCCTTTTGGAAAATAACGGGCACCTATGGTCTTAAATTTCCAAATTAGCGCCCCATTATACTTATTTAGTTTGTACAAGTGACCGTCAAAACTTCCAATATATACAGACTCCTTATAAACTACCGAATCTGCATGAACCACGTCATCGGTCTTATACTTCCATATCAATTGCCCATATCGTACATCTATTGCATACACATGTTTGTCACCAGACCCCCAATACACAATATTTTCGTTTACTTGTGGGGATGACAGATAATAATCCCATAAACCATATTGTTTCTCTCCTTCAGATTTAAATTTCCATCTTAGTGTACCATCCGCTTTATTTAAGCAGTATAGACTTCCGTCGGTACTCGAAAAGAAAATATTCTTAGCATCTAGGTATGGTGAAGAATGTACTTTACCCTCGGTTTTGTATTTCCACAATAATTTTCCAGTTTCAAGTTCCAAAGCATAGAGATGCCCATCACCACTCCCAAAAAAAATCATAGTGCTTTCAACAACAGGAGTGGAATAAATTCTATCGGCTGTTTCGAATTTCCAAAGCATTTTCTTTTGCCCATAAGAAACACGTAAGCAAATCATTACCATGACCAGAAAGAGTACATTTTTCCTCATTTTCGTATTTCGTTTTTAGGTGTTGGTCATTCCCAATGTTTGACCTTTTCCTTATTGAAAATTGTCCTCCGAAATTCATTCGGTTTTTTATTATTCAACAACTTTAACTCCCCCCGCTCTTCAATTAGTTCCCGGAAATGGGATTCTCTCAAATTGTATTGGGCCTCATCCTTATACGTGGTAATCAGAATCAATTCGAAAGGGGCTTCTTCACTAAAAGGGGTTTCCATGACATCATACGAATGAATGTAATCTCGTTCCACTGCCATTTGCCTTAGGATTTTCCAATTGTTTTCGAAATAAAACATGGTTTCGTCTCGATTCCCATCCAATATTTGAACAAAATCCAAGGTGGAAATCTTGTCGTTTTCTTGGGCACTTCCCCCAAACATGCCGACCAACAAGAGACCAATCAAAATTCTTAGGTTTTTCATTTTTATTTTTTAAGGTATAATCAAAGTTTTAGTTTTCGAATAATTACGGGTTCAAGGCTGTCCATAGGTTTTATCCGTTTTGCCTTTTGATTCACCCCACTTCGTATCTGCGAATTGACGATGTAATGATAGTATCCCCCACCCAGCTCGCCCGTGGTACTTGAATCAAATTCCTTTCCCGAATCCAATATTTCTGCCGAAATCAATTTCGTTTTCTGTTTGTTGAAATAAAACTTCGTGATCTTTGTACTTTGATGACCAATGAAATAGTCTTTGTACAGGCAAAGACCATCAATACCTCCGGAATTCATCCCCTCGGGGGAATCTAACAGTTGAAATTGTTCCGTTTTAGGGTCAATTCTCAAAATTCCCTGATCAACAGCAACGAATAAGACATTAGCGGAAGGGTCATATACAATTCCATTTGAAAAGGTGTATCCATCCAATTCCAACCACTTTTGAAGGGTGTCGGTTTCAGGGTCTATTTTGTAAATCCATCCATTCACACTTTCTGTTGCATATACAGAACTGTCCGACGCCACCGTAAGATCATTTAGAAATAGTTGTGTTGCGTAACCAAACTCCCTGTACTTCTTTTTCAGGTTATTTTGCCCCATATCAAATGCAAGAATGGTGGTTATCCATTCAGCTTCGCCCGATTTATTGACAATTGGGGCTAATGCCGCACAAACCCATAAGGTTTTTGTGCTCTCATCATATTCCATACCTATTGGGCTTAAAATTCCAAAATCCTGGCTTCCAATAACCTCAAATTCTTTGCCCGTGGAATCAATACCTATAATTTTCTGTCTGTAGACACTCCCTATATAGATTGTTTTTTCCTTGATATTGTATGCGGTACCTTCGGGAATCAAATCCTTTTCTTTCAGGATGAAATCCATTTTTTCTTGTCCATGGCAAATAGCACCCAATAAAAAAAAGAAGCTGCAAAATTTTTTCATTTACGAATCATTTCAAATCGGTTCATTGGTGGATATTGCACACTCTACTTTCCATCCTTCCTTGGTTTTTCGGTAAATGGCGGTCCAAGCAAAATGGGTTTGTCCGATGGTTTCCTCACCGTTTTCATCTTTATAGGATACCTCAACAATCTTGTCCACAATGGTATATGCCAACGAACCATCTTCTGAAAAACGGATAATAGGTTCTTGCAAATCATCCCATTTTAAAAATTCCACTTGCGAAAAGTAGCTGTGATAACGACCCAGTTTTTCCTCAAGCCGAGGTCTGGTTATTTTTCCTTTTTTAACTTCAATATAATTTGATGATAGTTGATTGACATAGGAAATTGAATCCTTTTCAAAATGATATTTTCGCTGGGCGTTGTGAAGCTCATAAATTTCTTTTCTTGCTTTGTCTTCGTCAAAGTCTGTTTTTTCTGAGCATGATTCGAACAAACAAATGATCCCTAAAAATGCAAGAATTATGGATGGTTTCATTTTCTATTTGATTTATTGATGTATGATTCAATTTCCTTAAAATCCACTTGATAAATATCCGTATCCGTGTTTTCGAGCTGCTTACTGCTGATGAAAACCAATTTCTTGGAATTGGGCAAGTAGCGAATGTTTAAATCTGATCCCGTAGTATTCAATTCGCTCAGATGTTCTGGTTTTGACCAACCTTGGTCAGTTTTTGTGGACACATACATATCCCCGTAAGCCGACAATCCATCTGATCGACCGGAAGATTCAAAAAGCATCCATTCGGTACTTGGTGCGACCAATAGATTCCATTCCCCAGAAATCCCATTGATTTCGCCTTTCAAAAGTTTTGGGGTACCATAAGTTCCGTCACCATTTAGTTTGGCCATATAAAAGTCTCCCAGTCCCGAGCTCCCTTCCCGAATGGAACTGAAATACAGGTTTCCTTCAGAATCGGTAACCGGGCTTGCCTCGTACCCTGGAGAATTAACTGTTTTTATAGGCTTTGGATTGGACCAGACGCCTTCTTTTAAATTGCTTTTCCAAATATCTGGATTACCGTCACTTTTGCCTGGATAACTTCTAGTGGATACGAAAAAGGCCTCCCCACCATCATAGGAAATAAAGATATCGGAATCACTGTCTTTTGTATCCTTCTGACTAAAACTGGAAATTCCTTTGAACTGCCACTTACCATTCGTATTTCGATATTCATAAATTTTTGAAGGTGGGTTTTCCCTGCTACCCCATTTTCCATTATGTCTGGAAACGTAGGCTTTGGTTTCGTCAGGACTAAATGCCACAGAAGTCTCCACTTCTTTTGAAGACAAGTCCACAATTTTTTCCATTGGAGACAACAATTGGCGAATTTCACGCTCAATTACCGTTTTCATCCGATTGGGCATGCCTCCTATTTCAAGTGCCCTTTGATAACTCTCAATGGCTTTTTTAGAATCCTTTTGACCTTTAAAGACGTACCCTAAATAATAGGAAGGTTGATAGTTACTTTCTTGTTGCGTTTGCAACCATTTGAGGAATTCGGTTGCTTCCTTGGACTTCTCCTCTTGATGGAGACTTAGGGCTTTGGAAAGCATGGCATCCATTGGAAACAAAAATCGCGCTCCGTACTCCTTTTTAAGCTTGACTATATTTACTTTAAGACCTTCCAAACCCAGGGAATCATAAACAGAAACCATATCATTTGCCCATTTCCGTTTTGGGAACAGATACCCTAAACCTCGGTGCAATGAAATGGGCACATTGCTAAAATGATCTTCCCCTCCCATAACTTCAGAATGTAATTCCAAATTCTGCGACAAACCCTCTTCTTCCAACCAAGCCACGAAATCTTTGCTGGCCTGTGTATTGCCCCTATCATCGGTCCCTGCCGTTATGTAGACAAATGGTTTTTGGTCATTTTCCCTCGCATTAAAATCTCCATACATATAGTTATCCTTCCACCACACCGATGGACTTATAGCGATATATCCATCAAATAAATTGGGTTGTTCTTTTAATGCAAACAATGAGAACAAGCCTCCGAAACTGTGTCCTACCAACACATTGTAATGTACGTTTTCAAATTCCTTTTCCACTTGAGGTTTCAACTCATCAGCTATAAATTCAAGAAATGAATGTGCCCCACCACTTCCAGGAAACCTTGTGTCATCTTTAGTAGGGGTTAAATCCCTTGTTCTACTTCCCATATTATCTATAGAGACGACTAGAGCTTTGGGCATTAAATTCCATTTAATCCAATGACCTAGGGTTCCTTGGACCAACTCATGGTTCCAGTTGCCGTCCAGCACATAAAAAGCAATCTGAGCATTCGATTTTTCTTTTGGATAGTAGAGTTCCATTTTTCGATTCTTTGCCAATATGGCTGACTCAATTTCCATCTTCTTGGTCTCATAATCCAACTCCTGAGCCAGCATATTGACTACATAACCAACCATAATCATAAAAATCAGAAACGTCTTATTCATGAGTTTGTAATCCTTGTTAGCATACAATAAAATAAAGGAAAGCATTGAAAATAAATAATATACCGCTGGCAGACTGTACATTTCAGTAGCTGAACAATCTTTCAAATTGGCTTTAACAGCATTAATCGCCCTAAACCTGTCGTTTAACTTCGCTCTAGGCGTCGCAGCCCTCTTTTTTAATAGTTTTACCTACTCAATGAGGGACAAAAACAACATTTATTTGCTTTGGCACTTTGCCTTCTGGATAGCCTATATTTTTATAAAGGTGTATCATGAATACCTTTGGACTTATCCAAAATACGATTATCTAGGCGTTTACGGTGTAGTGCGAATGTGCCTTATTAGCCAAATAAGCACCTTGATTCCAAAAATGCTTTTCACTTATTGGGTAGCTTATTGGGTTCTGCCCCTTTATAAAGGCCCAATTGTCAAAATTCTCTGGTTTCTATTTGGACTTGGAGCTTCAGCAGTGCTTTACAGATTGTTCGTTTTTCTTGTTGTAAAGTCTCAACTGTTAGGCGATTTGACATGGGACGTCAATATTTTTGGACTGCGTAGACTTTCATCCACCATAATGGATTTGTTTTGGGTAGCCGGGATAGGAACGGCTTTGGTTTTGTTACAAAAACAAGCCCTTGCCAAAACCAGGGAAAAAGAACTGGAAAAACAGAAATTGAATGTTGAACTTAAAGCCCTTAAACAGCAAACTAACCCCCATTTTCTCCTGAATACCCTGAATAATTTATATGTTCTGGCTCGCAAAAAATCAGGAAAAACCCCAGAAGTAATTCTGAAACTGGCAGAATTGTTGAAGTTTATGCTTTATGGGAGTCCAGAAAACCATATCCCATTGTCCAAAGAGATAGAATTAATACATCATTATATTGATTTGGAAAAATTACGATTTGGCGATACCCTTAAAATGAATCTTTCCTTAGCTAAAGAAACAGATGGTATTTACATTGCCCCCTTGCTTCTTTTGCCTTTAGTAGAAAACGCTTTTAAGCATGGTGCTTCAGAAAATATTGGTGATAAGGAAATCAGTGTTACCTTACGACTAACCGATGATACCCATCTTTCTTTTGAAGTGACAAACTCAATGGATTCCAACAGAATAGTAAATACAAAAGGAATAGGTTTACAAAACTTAAAGAGACAGCTTGAACTTCAATATAAGGAGTTCTCATTGGAAGCAGGACCTTCGAACAATCAGTTTTCAGTACAACTAGCTTTAGACCTTAGTGAAAAAAATCAGATGTCATATCATAGAGGATGAGCCTCTTGCCGCTGAACTCTTAGCAGACTATATTCTTCAGGTTTCGTATTTGGAGCTTAATGGAATCAGCTACAATGCCATGGAAGCCCATGTTTTTTTAAAGGACCATCCCGTAGATTTGATTTTCTTGGATTTACATTTACCCAGTATTCGAGGTTTTGATTTTTTAAAAAGCCTGCTTAATCCACCGGCTGTTATTGTAACAACGGCGTATACCCAATATGCCCTTAAGGGATATGAATTCAATGTAGTTGACTATTTGGTGAAACCGATTCCTTACCATAGATTTTTGCAGGCGGTTAATAAGTTTCCCATGGAAGAAAGAAAGCCACAACAGCTATTGAAACCCATCCATTTCAAATCGCAACGAAAAAATATCCCAATCTTCCCCAACGAAATTCTATACGTGGAAAGTAAAGGAGACTACGTACAGGTGCATCTCATGGATAAAGTCGTATCGAGCAAACAAACCCTCCAAAGCACATTGGAAAAGTTGGACAAGGATTGCTTTATTAGAATTCATCGTTCTTTTTTAGTGGCCATTGAAAAAATAGAATCTTGGAACCATGAAATCATCTTAATACAAGGTCAAAAGTTACCAATAGGTCGAACTTACAAGCATAATTTTTTGAAAAAAATGGCTAGTAGTAAATAGGAGTTTCGCTCAAGGCTAAATATTTTGTATTTTCCTTAAAACTCATTTCCCTATGAGCACAGCAGGTTACTCGGGAACCCCATTAGCCAAGAAATTAGGTATTAAACCGGGGTTCATTGTTCAAGTTTTTAATGAACCCAAACCCTATCTGGAGTTTTTTCACGAATTTCCAGATGAAGTGGTATTCGTGGGCTCCACAGAAAAAACAGAAGTTGATTTCATTCACATTTTCGCCACAACAACTCAAGAATTGGAATCAAGTCTGGCTACGGCAAAGCCCAACCTGAAAAAAGACGGGATGCTCTGGGTAAGTTGGCCTAAAAAAACTTCCAAAATTCCAACTGAAATTGACAAGTTTAATGTAATGAAAAGTGGACAGGAACAAGGTCTGGTTGACACCAAAGTAGCTGCAGTGGATGACCAGTGGAGTGGGCACAAATTTATGTACCGTTTAAAGGATAGAAAATAACCGTTGTTTTTATTTTTTTAACTCCAACAAATCCCATTTGTTGCCATACAGGTCTTCAAAAACCGCAACAGTTCCGTATTCTTCTTCCCTAGGTTCTTCAAGAAACCTGACCCCATTTTCCGTCATGTTTTTATAATCCCTCCAAAAATCATCGGTGTCCAAAAACAAGAATACCCTACCCCCAGTTTGATTGCCAACGCTTTTCTTCTGCTCTGAATTGGCTGCTTTTGCCAAAAGTAATCCACTATTTTTAGAATTTTTTGGTCTAACCACTACCCATCTTTTTTCTTCTGACAATATGGTATCGTCAACCAAATCAAACCCGACTTTTTGGGTATAAAAACCTATGGCCTCATCATAATCGTGAACTACCAAAGTCGTAAGCCCTATATTTTGTTCCATTCCAAGAAAAATCAAAGGTTAGCATTCAAAAGTACATTTCTCTTGCCAACGAGCTTTAAAATCCCATTATATTTGAACGTAAAACTTTGGCAATGGCAAAATGGCTAAACCCAATTGAATTGGAGGGGAATTTGGCAAAGCTAATTCCCTTGGAAGAGGTAGACAGGTCGGAAGTGTTGCAAGCAGCTTCAGATGGAAATCTTTGGGAATTATGGTATACCTCCGTTCCCTCGAAAGACAATCTTGATGCCTATGTTGATTTTGCTCTACAACAGGAATCTGAAGGATTGGCTCTTCCCTTTGTTGTGATTGAAAAGTCATCAGGCAAGGTTGTAGGTTCTACGCGGTATTGTAGTGTGGATGCTCCCAATCGCAGAGTGGAAATTGGATATACATGGTATGCCCAAAGCGTCCAACGAACCGGAATCAATACGGAGTGTAAATATCTCTTACTCCAACATGCCTTCGAAACCTTGGATGCGATTGCCGTGGAGTTTAAAACTAACTTTTTTAATTTTCCATCCCGAAATGCCATTTTAAGGCTAGGAGCCAAACAGGATGGTATAATTAGAAACCATCGCATTGACAAAATGGGAAACATTCGGGATACCGTTATCTTTTCTATCCTAAATAGTGAATGGCCCGCAGTCAAAATATCCTTGGAACACAAAATGAAAAAGAAATATTCCTAAAATGAAGGTTTTATCAGATAAAGAATTTGAAGCCCAATTTGAGTCTGGCGTACTTCCTCCAGACCTTTTTACCCATGAGGCGCACATCCGATTGGCCTGGATTCATATAGGAAACTACGGTTTGGATAAAGCCATTTCCAACATTGTCCAACAAATCCAATCGTACACTGCCAAGCTTGGTGTTACAGATAAATTCAATAAAACCTTAACCATTGCAGCTGTTCGTGCAGTCTATCATTTTATGCTAAAATCGAACTCTTCTGACTTTCCGACCTTCATCAAGAATAATCCTAGATTGAAGTACAATTTTAAAGAACTCATGGCAAGTCATTATGGTTTTGACATCTCTAATTCGCCACTGGCGAAAAAGCAATATCTGAAACCTGATTTATTGCCTTTCGACTAGGTTAATCGCAATATGTCTATAAGAGTTTTGCAAAATTATAGGCGGCAATCACCAGATTATCATAACTCTTTTCCTTGGCTTCTTGCAAAGTTCCTGGTTGGTTTAAAATAGAAGTCACATAGGTCAAACCCAAAGTTTCCAATTCATGAATATTAACCGAAACCGAGCCACAAAAAGCGGCTACGGGTATTTGATATTTTCGAGCAGAATCCAATACCCCAGCAATGGTTTTACCGGATAGGGTCTGACTATCCAATTGTCCCTCTCCCGTGATTATCCAATCTGCATCATGAATGGACTCATCAAATTGGGCCATTTCCTTCATCAAGTCAATTCCAGAGGTCAAGACTGCATCTAAAAAAACCACGGAACCTCCTCCCATACCACCGGCTGCTCCTGAACCCGGAATGTTTTGAACATCTTTCCCAAATTCTTTTAGAATAACATGCGCCAAGCTTTGCAGTCCCTCATCCAAAAGAACAACTTCCTCCTTTGAAGCTCCTTTTTGCGGACCATAGACATACGCTGCCCCCTCTTTCCCATAGAATGGATTTTTTACATCACAGGCGACTTTAAATTGAACGTCTTTTATTCGAGTATGACATTGCTCTCGCTTTATATCAACAATTCGGGAAAGGTTCTTACCGATGGGTTCGACTTCCTTACCATCCGCATCCAAAAATTGATAGCCCAATGCTTTTGCCATACCGATTCCACCATCATTGGTTGCGCTTCCTCCAATTCCCAAGACTATTTGCTGTGCACCTCTATCCAGTGCATCGTGAATAAGCTGTCCAGTGCCTAAGGATGTTGTATGCATACAATTCAACTCCGATTTAGGAAGTAATTTATATCCCGACGCCTCGGACATTTCGATAAATGCAGTTTTCTTTTCCTCTGAAAAAAGATATCCAGCCTGTATTTCTTGAAATAAGGGATTTTTTACAGCAACCTCTACCTCCTTCGCCCTGAGGTATCTTTTTACCACTTCAATGGTTCCATCCCCTCCATCGGCCAAAGGTTTTTTTAGAATTTCGGCCTTCGGAAAAACCTTTTTTATTCCTTCCTCCACAGCATCACAAAATTGCTCGCCGGAAAGAGAACCTTTGTATTTATCGGGAGCAAGGACAAACTTCATCGAATCTGTTTTTCGAAGGTTACTATGGCTTGGTTTTCTCCTACATCCAGGATTACTGTCTCGCCAAAAATCATGGTTCTATTTTTATCTCCATGTCCGGCTGGGAAATCGAAAAGCACAGGAAAATCACATTCCTTTACCACATCCAAAATGAGTTCTTCATTGGACATACCGAATGGGGTGGTATTTGTTTTGACCATGGTTATTTCTCCAACCACCAAGGCGGCCAATCCATCAAAGTAACCTGCACGTTTAAGGCTATATAACATCCTATCTATACTGTATCTGTACTCCCCAATCTCCTCAATAAATAGAATTTTACCAGTAGTATCCAGGTTGGCATCGGATTGGAGACTGGCCTGGAGCAGGGACAGATTACCCCCTATCAAGACCCCTTTTGCGATACCTTTTTTATTAAAAGGAGATGAATCCAGTTTGTATTGCAACGGTTCCCCAAAGAGTGTTTCCTTAAGACTAGTAATATTTACTTGGGTTTCTTCAGAAAGCTCTTCACTTAATTCCAGGCCAGCGGCCATCATTCCATGAATACTTTGAATTCCGAATTGATCTAATTTTCCATGAAACGCGGTTATGTCCGAAAATCCAACCACCCATTTTGGGTTCTTTTTAAAATTGGTAAAATCCAGCTTATCCAATATCCGCATAGAGCCATACCCTCCGCGAGCACACCAAATAGCCTTTACGCTTGGGTCATCCATTGCATTTTGAAAATCCTCTGCTCTTTGTTGGTCGGTACCGGCAAAGTGATTGTTCTTAGCGAATACATGTTTTCCCAAAACAGGATGCAATCCCCAGGATGATACTATCTCCATGGCTTTTGAAATACTCCTTTCCCGATTCTTAAGTATTCCTGCCGGAGCTACTATCGCTATGGTATCTCCTGATTTTAGATAAGGAGGTTGTATATACGATGAGTGATCACTTTGTCCGAGGGAGAAAGTGGTTACAAAAAAAACAAGGCTAAAAGCAACTAATCTACAAGAGTGTCCTTTCATATTTCCGAATGCTATAGGATTCAAATATACCCTCGTTTTACGGACTTTCTCCCAACAAATGCCTTAAGCTTATGAAAGAAGGCTAGGCATATAGATACTCAACACCACAATAAGGGCAAAGAATCCAAGCAGCAATGCGACTTCTTTTCTAGATGGGGAATACACCACTTCCAAACCTTCATTAGCCTTTCTTTTAATCAATCCGCTTACCACAATGGCTACTATGATGGTCACCACACAACCAATGGCATTCCACCAAAACCAAAATACATCGGGCACATAAAGCCACAAATAAATATTAAAGAGCACGCCAACAACAATTCCAATATTTGCCCCTAAGGCATGTGTCTTTTTGGTTAAAATAGCTAGTGCAAATCCGGCCAAAATAGGACCGTAAAAGACCGAACTGATTTTATTGATAACCTCTATCACTGTACCTTCAATGCTACCTGCGAAAAAGGCAAAGAACAAACAAACCAACCCCCAAAAAAGAGATAGAAGTCTTGACGTAAGCACATACTTGGAATCGGTCATATCAGGTTTAAAGCGCTTTACAAAATCCTCCATGGTTACCGCCGAAAGGGAATTTACCGTGGAACTCAATGAAGACATAGCTGCCGACATTATGGCGACAATCAAAATACCGATGATACCGTTCGGAAGGTAATTGATGATAAAAACGGGAACCATCAAATCCGCTTTTTTTCCTTCCAAGGAACCTATATTAGCCTGATACACGGATTCCATCATTTCCTGGAAACCTAAATCCTGAACCAAAAGCGTACCGAGTACCAATCCCATGATACAATAGGTCAGGGTCAACGGAAAACGAAACAATCCATTGGCCAACAACAACTTTTTGATTGTAGGCATTCCTTTGGCGGAAAGCAAACGTTGAGACTGGGTTTGGTCCGTTCCATAGTATGAGGCATACAAGAAAAATCCACCTATGACCATTGGCCAAAATCCAAACTCATCATTTTTATCAGCATTGTTAAAGCCCCATTTGGTGAAATCAACGGCGGTGATTCTATCCTTATCCACATTGGTCAAGAAATTATCCCAACCGCCCAATTCGGTTATTCCATAGGCCAAACAAATGATAATACCGAGAAAAAGAATAATCATTTGAATTACATCCCCCCAAATAACCGCTTTCATTCCCCCCTGGAAAGAATACACCAAGGTAATCACCCCAATAATCAACACCGAAATCCAAAAGTCAACCCCAATAGTGGCCTGAAGAATTAAGGCCATCGTATACACCATGACCCCTGTAGCCACAGAGCGACTAATTTGAAAAACAAAACTTATCAATAATCGTGAAGACGCATCAAAACGCTTTTCCAAGTATTCATAAACACTTACGATTCCCGATTTATAAAGGGTTGGAATCAATGCCACCATGAGAAAAGCCATGGCTAGTGGCACCCCAAATTCATACGTAAGCCATTGCAATCCTCCCCCGTCTTTTAATCCCACAAAAGCTGGTGCAGAAATAAAACTAATAGCCGAAAGTTGGGTTGCCATTGTGGACAAGCTTAAAGGAAGCCAACCCATACTGCGTCCACCTAAAAAATAATCCCCTGAACTTTTATTTTCCTTAAAAAAATACCCTATCCCCAGAAAGGCTATGAGGTAAACGATAATGATGATGTAGTCAATGTAATTCATAATCTTTGGTTTAGGTTATTTTTGATGGTATTGAACCACTCTTCTTTAATCATCCCAAGCAGAACCGCATCCTCCCTTCCGGTTTTGTGAATCGCGGGGAAGGCATTTCGTATTCTTCCTTCTTCTTTGAGACCTACACTTTTCATGGCCGCAATACTGACCGCATTTTCCGCATGGGCTCCCAAGCCGGCACGCTCCGCCCCCATCTGTTCAAAAGCAAACTGAAACATCAGGTATTTACAGTTTCTGTTCAGTCCCGTACCTCTAAAATTCTTTCCGTACCACGTATATCCGATTCGGACGACATCCATATCTAGGTCAAATCCAAAATACCGAGTACATCCGGCATAGCTATTTTTTTCCTTATCAAAAACTGCAAAAGCGTAGTGCTCTTTTTTCTTTCTCAATTCGATGGCATCCAAAAAATATCCTTCAAAATTCAGACTCCCATCCGAAGCTCCCAAAAAATAGGTCCAAATTTCCTTTTCCTCAGCCAATGGTTTCAACTTCTCCAAATGATTTTTGCTTAGTGGTTCCAGAATCATCCGGTCATTTTGCAAAACATAGTTTTGGGAAAAATCGAATTTCACAGCATCAGTTTTTGGCTGAACTCAACATATCAATAAACAAGGCTGCGCTCCATGAAAAGTTATTTCCACCATATCCGCTATTCTCCGTATCTGGATTGTCCTTTCTGCAATCAAAATACTCGTAAAATCCAAACTTTGATATCAGTTCCAAGGAATCTTTTCTTATCTGCTCGGCCATTTCATGGAAATTATATCTCAAAAGTCCATGATAAATCATCCAATTCATATTTATCCAAACCGGTCCTCTCCAATATTTCCGTGGATTGAATCTGTCATTTGTAGGGTCGAACGAAGCACATAAGTATTTGTTATCACCTCCAAACTTAAGCTGCATGGTATTTTTTAAAACTTCAGCCCGAGATGCATCCGGAATACCGCCAAACAAAGGCGCAAAGGAAGAGGAACAGACATAAGGAATTTGGGCATTGTTTCGGAGATCGTAATGCACATAGGCTCCCAAGGATTCATTAAACAATTTAGCATTCATGCTTTGAATACTTTTTTCTTGTTTTTCCTTTAAATACTTGATTTTATCCTCATTATTCCCCAATAGTTCATATAATCTGATAAGTGATTCGTTGGATCTAATAAGAATGGCATTAAAAAGCGGGTCCAAAACCAAAAATGGGGAATGTGCTGCAATTTTGGCATCGTCGTAATTATGCGCTTTGGCAATCTCAATGATATGAAGGTAATGGTCGTATTCCCTTTTTGAAGGTCTTTGTGCTGGGTCCACATGGGTGGTGTCCCTTCTTTCAAAAGTATACTCAGGAGGGTTCATAGTTTCCCAGATATCGTCCCATATAGGAGAATTATCGGTGCCCGACTCCCAATTGTGATATATATAAACCAGCCCGTCTTGATTTACATCTCGATTTTCATAAAAATAGACGTGGTTGTCATATATCTTATCGATATATTTCTTTACAAAATCCAACATTTCGTCCCCAACAATTTCATGCATCAGTTCCAAAACAAAACCGGTAACAGGGGGTTGGGTCATACCTGTAGAGCGAAATTTTTTTGAGGATTGCGGATGTAAATGCGACAAGTGAAAATCCGGTCCAGGAAAATAGGTGTCGCTATCATTATGAAACACTATATGAGGAATGAAACCATTGTCCCATTGCGCATCCAATAGGGTTTGGATTTCCTTTTTGGCCTTTTTAACATCGTAATGCGCATACCCCAAGGCAATAAATCCTGAGTCCCATTTCCATTGGAAGGGATATAACCCTTTACTGGGAATGGTGAATCCCCTGTCTTGAAAATTATTTTCCAACACCTGTTTCGCTCTATCAATCAATTCTTCCATCCAGATTCTACTTTAAAAGCGTATTGACGGTATTCTAGCCGTCAATACGCAATTGAACCAAACTAACTTAAACTATTCTTTTGACTACTCAAAAATTAAATGTCGCGGTTAAGAAGAACCTTCTAGGCAAGATAGGTCGCCCAAAAAAGAATTCACCATCATCCACTTGACCACCAATTCCGGCTCGCGGATTACCTTCGGTTAGACCATCACTGTCAAATAGGTTGAAAACTGAAAACCCAACACGTACAGAATTGATTTCTTCCGTTCTAAAAGTGTATCCAGCTCCTATTCTGGCTATGGTGATAGCATCCAGTTCCACATTGTTGGTATCGTCTGTAAACTTGCTTCCGGTATGATTCAAAGTAAAATTGGCATCAAAATTACTGTTGTCATAATTGAGCCCTAGGCTTCCCAAGAAATTAGGTTGTCTTCCAATTTCATTCCCTTCATTGATGGTTGAAACGTCACCACTGGTCAAATCCGTTGTTTCATTCTGGGTAATCTCATGATTTTGATAGGTTGCTGTTCCATTCAAGCTCCAGTCTTGTGCAAATCGGTAAAGCCATGTGGCCTCAGCCCCAAAAGTGCGCGTGGTTTGCTCGCTACGTCTTTCATCAATCAATGATCCATTTACAATGGCTTGGTCTACTCTTACCCTATCGCTAAGATTCACAAAATATCCGGCAATAGATCCTGAAAAAGCAGATGTTCCAAACTTTGCCCCTCCTTCAAACTGAAAGATGTTCTCTCCATCATACGCCGTTTCCCGAATTCCAGGCGTTGGAATGAAGCCTCGTTGCTGTGGAAAGAAAAAACCTCTGGAAAAGTTGGCATACAGGTTTGTAGTTTCCGTAAGTTCATATAACCCCGCCAATGAAAAGGCCCAATCCGTGGCATTGATTTCAGCTCTAGTGAATGAGCCATCAGCAAAACGAACTGTACTTAATTCGGGAGTCAGTTCTGGATTATCATACACTTGAATATCTTCCAGACCTCCATCGCTAAATGTACCTGTGGTGGTCTCAACTCTAAGTCCAACATCCACACGCCATCTATCAAAAACCATTTCATCGGTTAGATAGACTGCTGTTCTGCTTTGCGATAAGAATCGATTGGTTGTTTGTCCAATTCTATTATAAATACCACCTTCCGAGAAAATCGTATTTCCTCCTCCAGCATTGGCAAAACTTAAATTTACCAACCTAGGGTTGTTATTGAATTCGGAAAGTACACGATATTGGAAATTCACATCCTCAGCATCACTACGTGCTAAAAAAGCACCTAATGTAAAAGTATGCACATTATTATCCGTCTTTAGACTAATGTTGGCTTCACCTGAAAAATCTTCCAAAGGCCTTAATCTGTCTATATGCAGGTTCTCTACCACCAAGTCATTATCACTTATTTGGGAACCGTCGCCCCCTTGGTAGGTTGCCGTGAATCCTGTATTTCCAGGAGCCACTCGGTCACCCGTAGCGCTCGCATAATCCGAAAGACGGATAGGGTTACCAAAATCTCCATTACCCCCTACATAAAGGGCAAAGTTATGTTTGTAATCGGCGTAC